>NZ_JASCXL010000045.1:0-69440 GCF_030010595.1 Streptomyces sp. CC224B
CCCGGGCGCCGTCGGGCCCGCCCGCGCCGCTCGCCGCCGACGGTCCGGTGGCGGCTCCCGCCGCGCCCGGGGCACCGGGCGGGCCGCCCGGTCCGCTCCGGCCCGCGGGCACGCCGCCGGTACCGACCGCGCCGCCCGCCACGTCCCGCACGGGGGGACCCACCACGTTCCGCACGGGGGAAGGGGTCGCGGCACCACTTGCCGCACTCCGCCGCGCGTCCTCGGCACTCGCCGTCACACCAGCCTCCGCCGGGCCTCCCGCTTGGTGACCTCTGCCGCCCCGCCCGGACGTACCCCGCGATCCCGCGTCCGGCCCTTCACCAACTGCCGTACCCCGTGCGCCCGTTGCTCCCCCCTGTGCGGCGCCGACCGGGCCGAAAACGCCCGTTCCGCAGCCGGGACCCGCCCCCCAGGGGGTCGGGGCGCCGTCGTCGAGCACACCGCCCGCGGTGGTCCACGCCCGCTCGCGGGGACGGAACGGCGCGACCTGCGCGGCCCCGGCGGCCGTCTCGCCGCCGCCGGCGCCCGCGGCGGGCCCGGCGGCGCGGCGGCACCGCCACGCGCCGAGTCCGCGCCGCAGGCGCGACCGCAGCCATGAGTCCGGGGCGACGCTCTCGGTCGGTTCCATTCCCGTCCCTCTCACAGCCGGCGGTGCCCACGCCACGCGGACTTCAGGTCCTGACAGCCGCGTCTGAAAACCCTTCCCCGGCTCTCCACGACACGAGCAGGGGGGTACCCCATCGGCAGCGGGGCACGGCAGGCGCACACCTCAACAGTAGGCCGCAGAGGGCTGTCACGGGCAGCGGTCGTCTACGGTTGCCCGAATGCGACCCGGCCACCCGTATGCATCTGATATGCGCTGAACGGGTGGTCTTCAACCGCTATTCTTCGGTCGGAAGTGCGACGTCCCGGGCGGCGTCCGCCCCCTGTTCGAGCAGCACCGCGAAGCCGTCCTCGTCCAGGACCGGAACCTTCAGCTGCACGGCCTTGTCGTACTTCGAACCGGGGTTGTCGCCCACGACGACAAATCCCGTCTTCTTCGAAACGGAACCGGTGACTTTGGCTCCACGGCTCTGGAGCGCCTCTTTCGCGCCATCCCGCGTGTGGTTCTGGAGCGTTCCGGTGACGACCACGGTGAGGCCTTCGAGCGGGCGGGGCCCCTCGTCCGCGGAGCCGTCGCCCTCCTCCATGCGGACACCGGCGGCGCGCCACTTGCGGATGATCTCGCGGTGCCAGTCCTCGGCGAACCACTCCTTCACGGACTTCGCGACGATCGGCCCGACCCCGTCGGTGTTCTTCAGCTCCTCCTCGCTCGCCTGGTCGATGCGGTCGATGGACCGGAACTCCCGGGCCAGCGCCTCCGCCGCGACCGGGCCGACGTGGCGGATCGACAGGCCGGTGAGCACGCGGGCCAGGGGGCGCTCCTTGGCGGCCGCGATGTTCTCCAGCATCGCGAGCGCGTTCTTCCGCGCGCCGCCCTCCTGGTTGGCGAAGACCGTGGCGACCTTCTCCTCGCCCGTCTCCGGGTCGCGCTTGGGCAGGCCCGTGTCCTGGTCGAGTACGTACGCCTTGATCGGGAGGAGCTGCTCGACGGTGAGGTCGAAGAGGTCGCCCTCGTCCGTCAGCGGCGGCTCGGCGGGCTCCAGCGGCTTGGTCAGGGCCGCGGCGGCGACGTAGCCGAAGTGCTCGATGTCGAAGCTCTTGCGTCCCGCCAGGTAGAACAGCCGCTCCCGGAGCTGCGCGGGGCAGGTGCGGCCGTTCGGGCAGCGCAGGTCGATGTCGCCCTCCTTCATGGGGCGCAGCGCCGTCCCGCACTCGGGGCACTCGGCGGGCATCACGAACTCGCGCTCGCTGCCGTCGCGCAGGTCGACGACGGGGCCGAGGATCTCGGGGATGACGTCGCCCGCCTTGCGGATGACGACGGTGTCGCCGATGAGGACGCCCTTGGCCTTGACCACCTCCTGGTTGTGCAGCGTGGCGAACTCGACCTCCGAGCCCGCGACGGTGACCGGCTCCACCACCGCGTAGGGCGTGACGCGGCCGGTGCGGCCGACGCCGACCCTGATGTCGACCAGCTTGGTGTTGACCTCCTCCGGCGCGTACTTCCAGGCGATGGCCCAGCGCGGGGCGCGGGAGGTGGAGCCGAGGCGGCCCTGGAGCGGGATCTCGTCCAGCTTGACGACGACGCCGTCGATCTCGTGCTCCACGGAGTGGCGGTTGTCGCCGAAGTACGTGATGAACTCCCGGACGGCGTCGAGGCCTTCGACGACCTTGTTGTGCCGGGCCGTGGGCAGCCCCCACTCGCGCAGCAGGTCGTACGCCTGGGAGAGGCGGTCGATGTCGAAGCCCTCGCGGGCGCCGATGCCGTGCACCACCATGTGCAGCGGGCGCGTCGCGGTGACGCGCGGGTCCTTCTGGCGCAGCGAACCCGCCGCGGCGTTGCGCGGGTTGGCGAAGGGCTTGTCGCCCGCCTCGACCAGGCGTGCGTTGAGCTCCTGGAACTTCTCCATGGGGAAGAAGACCTCGCCGCGAATCTCCACGAGGGCGGGGATGCGGTCGCCCTTGAGGCGGTCGGGGACGTCGGCGATGGTGCGGACGTTCGGCGTGATGTCCTCGCCGGTGCGGCCGTCGCCGCGGGTGGCCGCGCGGGTGAGCCTGCCGTGCTCGTACGTCAGGTTCACCGCGAGGCCGTCGACCTTCAGCTCGCACAGGAAGTGGTACGCGCTGCTGCCCACCTCCTTGGCGACGCGCTCGGCCCAGGCGGCCAGCTCCTCGTCGTCGAAGGCGTTGTCCAGGGAGAGCATGCGCTCGCGGTGCTCGACGGAGGTGAACTCCGTCTCGTACGAACCGGCGACCTTCTGGGTCGGCGAGTCCGGCGTGCGCAGCTCGGAGTACTCCTCCTCCAGGGCCTCGAGCGCGCGCAGGAGCTTGTCGAACTCCGCGTCGCTGATGACCGGCTGGTCCTTCACGTAGTACCGGAAGCGGTGCTCCTCGATCTGCTCGGCGAGCTGGGCGTGGCGCTCGCGCGCCTCGGCCGGCACCGTGCCTTCCTGTTCGACAGCCACCGTTTCGTCCTCCCGTTACCTTCGGACCCAGTCACTCAGGGTTGTCCGCAAGCGATCTTGCCGCCCGGACGCAGTGCGCGAGCGCCGCGCGGGCATATGCGGGCGAAGCGCCCGCGAGACCGCACGACGGCGTGACCGCGACCGTGTCCGCGAGCAACCCCGGATTCAGCCCCAGCCTGCGCCACAGCGTCCTGACACCCATGACGCTACCGGCAGGGTCTGACAATGGGCCCTCGGTGCCCGGTACGACACCGGCGAACAGCTTGGCCCCGGCCTCGACGGCCTCGCCGAGCACCTCGTCGTCACGCTCGGTGAGGAGCGAGAAGTCGAACGACAGACCGTCCGCGCCGGCCCTGCGCAACAGGGCGAACGGCACGTCGGGCGCGCAGGAGTGCACGACCACCGGGCCGTCGTGGACGGCCATGACGTCGCGCAGCGCGCTCTCCACGACCTGGCGGTCCACGGCGCGGTGGGTGCGGTACTGGCTCGCGGTCCTGATCCGGCCGCGCAGCACGGCGGTCAGCGACGGCTCGTCGAGCTGGAGCACGAGCCGCGCGCCCGGCACCCGCCTGCGGACCTGCGCCAGGTGGGCGCGGAGGCCCTCGGCGAGGGACCCGGTCAGGTCCCGGCAGGCGCCGGGGTCGGAGAGCATCGCCTCGCCGTTCCTCAGCTCCAGGGCGGCGGCCAGCGTCCACGGGCCGACGACCTGCACCTTCAGCGGGCCCTCGTACCCCTGGGTGAACTCCTCCAGGGCGTCCAGGTCCTCGCCGAGCCACGCCACCGCGCGCCGGGTGTCCCGGCCGGGCCGGTCGCCGACGCGCCAGCCGCTGGGCTCCACGCGCGCGTAGAGCTCGACGAGCATCCCGGTGGTACGGCCGATCATGTCGGCGCCGGGCCCGCGCGCGGGCAGCTCCGCAAGGTGCGGCATCCCCGCGCCGGGCTCCGCGAAGGTGCCGGTGACGGTCTTGGCGGCCTCGCGGGCGTCGCCGCCGGGCATCGAGCCGACGCCGGTGGCGCGGCCCCAGTCCCAGGCGCCGCCGGTGCCTGCGGGCTTGTTGTCGGTCACCGCCGCGCTCACCGCCCGGGCCGCACCGTCAGGTCGTTGACCTCGGCGTCGCGCGGCAGGTCGAGGGCCATCAGGATGGTCGTCGCCACGGACTCGGGGTCGATGAACTTCCCGGCGTCGTACTCCTTGCCCTCCTGCTGGTGGACCTTGACCTGCATCGGGCTCGCGGTGCGGCCCGGGTACACGGAGGTGACGCGGACGCCGTTGGCGTGCTCCTCGTCGCGCAGGGAGTCGGCGAGGGCCTTCAGGCCGTGCTTGGAGGCGGCGTACGCGGACCAGTCGGCGTGGGCGCGCATCCCGGCGCCGGAGTTCACGAAGACGACGTGGCCCTGGGCGGCGCGGAGCTGCGGCAGGAAGTGCCGGGTCAGCTCGGCGGGCGCGATCAGGTTCACGTTGAGCTGGTGGCGCCAGGACTTGGGGGTCAGCTCGCCGACCGGTCCGAGGTCGACGACGCCCGCGACGTGCAGCAGGGAGTCCACGCGGTCCGGGAGCGTCTGGTGGGAGAAGGCCCAGGAGAGCTTGTCCGGGTCGTCCAGGTCGCCGACGAGGGTGCTCGCGCCGGGGAACTCGGCGGCGAGCTCCTTGGCGCGGCCCGCGTCGCGCGCGTGCAGCACGAGGGCGTCCCCGCGCGCGTGGAGCCGGCGGGCGACGGCGGCACCGATGCCGGAGCCCGCCCCGGTGATCACATGAGTTGCCATGCGCTTATGGTCGCATTCCGGCCGCGCGCGCCCGGAGCCGAGCCGGGGGTACGCGGCCGGGGGCGCGGCGGCGGCCGTACCCCGGCCGGGTGCGCGGCCGGGCTCCCGCGCCGCTCGCGGCGGCCCCGCGCGCCCCCGCGCGTCAGTTCACCCCCAGCGACTCCTCCAGGTACGCCAGCGCGCCGACCGGCTCCTCCGCGAAGAAGACCAGGTCGGTCAGGGGCACCGGCAGGAAGCCCTCGTCCTCCATCCGGCGGAACTGCTCCTTCAGGCCGTCGTAGAACCCCGCCGTGTTGAGCAGCACCACCGGCTTGGCCGTCCGGCCGTGCTTCTTCAGCTCCAGGATGTCCGTGGCCTCGTCGAGCGTCCCCGTGCCGCCGACCATGATCACGATCGCGTCGGCCTTCTCCAGGAGCAGCGCCTTACGCTCGGCGAGGTCCTTCGCGATCACCATGTCGTCCACGCCGGGCCGGGCCTTGGCGGCCAGGAAGTCCACCGAGACGCCGCACAGGCGCCCGCCCGCCTGCTGCACGCCGTCCGCGACGACCTTCATCAGGCCCACGTCGGAGCCGCCCCACACCAGCGTGTGGCCGCCCTTGCCGAGCAGCTCGGCGAACTCGCGGGCGGGGCGGGTGTAGGTCTCGGGCAGGTCGGCGGCGGAGAGGAAGACGCAGATGTTCATGGGCCCACCGTACGGGCCGCCACCGACATCCCCGGTGGCCGCCGGGACCCCGCCGCGACCCGGCGGGAAGAAGAGCCGGGCCGCGTCCGCTGTAGGGGGTACGGGGAAGGCACAGCACAGCACAGCACAGGGCCAGCAGGACCGACATCCCGACCGGAGGACGTGACCGTGACCGCAGGACACCGCATCACCGTCGAGCAGGGCACCCAGCACGTGCGCGTGGAGCACGACGGGCAGCTCGTGGCCGAGAGCAGGCGCCCCCTGGTGCTGCGCGAGACGGGCTGCCCGGTGCGCTACTACCTCCCGCCCCAGGACGTCCGTACCGACCTGCTCACCCGGTCGGACACGCACACGTACTGCCCCTTCAAGGGAACGGCCTCCTACTGGTCGCTGCCGGGCGGGCGGGACCAGGTGTGGGCGTACCCGGAGCCGAAGCCGGAGGTGGCCGCGATCAAGGACCACCTGTGCTTCTACGAGGTGGAGGAGGTGGCCGGCGCCTGACGGGCGGCGCCCGTGAACGTCCTGCGGTACGCCGCCGGTGACACGCCCAGCACGGACCGCATGTGCTGGCGCAGGGAGTTGGCGGTGCCGAAGCCGGCGCGGTGCGCCACCAGGTCGACGGGCAGGTCGCTGGTCTCCAGGAGGTGACGGGCGACCTCGATGCGCTGGGCGGTGAGCCAGCGGCCCGGCGTGGTGCCCACCTCGTCGCGGAACCGCCGCGTGAACGTGCGCAGGCTCATCCGCGCGTGCGCGGCCATCTCGCCGAGCGTCAGCGGCTCCTGGAGCCGTTCGAGCGCCCACGCGCGCGTGGGCGCGGTGGTGGCGACCGTCGGCTCGGGGACGGGCCGCTCGATGTACTGCGCCTGGCCGCCGTCGCGCCACGGCGGTACGACGCAGCGCCGGGCCACGTGGTTGGCGACGGCGCTGCCGTGGTCGCGGCGTACGAGGTGCAGGCACAGGTCGACGCCCGCGGCCACGCCCGCCGACGTGAGGACGTCCCCGTCGTCGACGAACAGCACGTCCTCGTCGAGCCGCACCCGCGGGAACGCCCGCCGGAAGTGGTCCGCGACCTGCCAGTGCGTGGTCGCGGGCCGCCCGTCCAGGAGACCGGCGGCGGCCAGCACGAACGAGGCGCTGCAGAACGACACCAGGCGCGTGCCCGGCCGCACCCGGCCGAGCGCGGCGGCCAGCGGCTCCGGCAGCCCGTCGTCCGGCGAGGCCTTGTCGCAGGGGCCCGCGGGCGGGATCACCACCGTGTCCGCCGTCTCCAGGGCCTCGGGCCCGTGCTCGACGGCCACGGAGAAGCCCGCGTCGGTCCGCACGGGCCGCCCGTCCGCGGTGCACACGACGACCTCGTACAGCGGCCGCCCCGCCGCGTCCTCGGCGTTGCCGAAGACGCGGGAGGGGATGCCCAGTTCGAAGGAGTAGGCGTCGTCGAGGGCGAGGACCGCTACGCGGTGGGGGCGGGAGGGGGCCGGTGCGACCGGCGGGGCGACCGGTGCGGCTGGGGCGTCCAGCGTGGCCGGTGTGACCCGCGAGTCCCTCGTGATCGGCGCTGCGGACGTGACGGTGGAGCTCATGGCCAGATCCTGTCACATGATGGCCAAACTGCCAGCACCACGGTCGGGCGGGCAGGCGCACCCTGGTGATCGCTCACAGGAAAGGACACGATCAATGAGCTCCACCAGCACCCCCTCCCCCCGCCCGACCATGCGCGCCGTCAGCCCGCGCGCGTGGGGCGCCCCCGACGTCCTGGTCCCGGTGGAGGTGGACCGGCCCGAGCCCGGCCTCACCGAGATCCTGGTCAGGGTGCACGCGGCGGGCGTGAACCCGGTCGACTGGAAGACGCGGGCCGTGGGTGAGTTCGGTACCTGGGGCGAGGTGCCGATCCTCGGGTACGACGTCTCCGGGACCGTCGAGGCGGTGGGCCCCGGGGTGACCCTCTTCCAGCCCGGCGACGAGGTCTTCGGCATGCCCCGCTTCCCGGAGCAGGCGGGCGGCTACGCCGAGTACGTCACCGCCCCGGCGCGGCGCTTCGCGGCGAAGCCCGCAGGCATCGGCCACGTGGAGGCGGCCGCGCTGCCGCTGGCCGCGCTGACGGCCTGGCAGGGCCTGATCGAGACGGCGGGGCTGCGCGCCGGGCAGCGGGTGCTGGTCCACGCGGCCGCGGGCGGCGTCGGCCACCTCGCCGTACAGATCGCGAAGGCGCACGGCGCGTACGTCATCGGCACGGCGCGGGCGGACAAGCACGACTTCCTGCGGGGCCTGGGCACCGACGAGCTGATCGACTACACGGCGACGGACTTCGCCGAGGCGGTGCGGGACGTGGACGTCGTCCTGGACGGGGTGGGCGGCGCGTACGGCACCCGCTCCCTGCCGGTACTGCGCCCCGGCGGCCACCTGGTCACCCTGCCGGACCCGGGCGGCCTCCCGGACCCGGCCCGCGCGAAGGCCCTCGGGGTGCACACGGGCTGGACGGTCGTGGAGCCCGACCGCCACGGGATGCTGGAGATCGCCCGCCTGGTCCAGGAGGGCAGGCTGCGGGCGGAGATCGACAAGGTGCTGCCCCTGGAGAACGCGTCCGAGGCCCACGCCTACGGGGAGCGCGGCCGCACCCAGGGCAAGATCGTGCTCCAGGTGGCCTGACTCACCGCCTCGGGCAGCGCGGAGTGACCCTTCTCAGGTCAGTGGGACAAGCTGGCGGCATGGGCTGTCGCCGATCAGAAAGTGATCGAAATCGCCCGTCCGCGCACCGAGCACGAAGGCATCCCACTTCTTTCGTGTCGTGGAGTTGACGGTGTCAGGATCGCTGGTTTCACGCAGGGACACCGCACTGTCAGGGCCGAAGGCGATTTCGATCCAAGGGCTGGACCCGGCATCGCCTTCTGGCACGGCACGGGTCCAGTCGAGGTTCTCAGGAGTTCCAGATGCGTCCAACGTAGTGCGAGCCGAGGGCATAGGGGAAGTCTCACAAAGGCCGGCGCCTCGGGAAAGAAAGATCCACCCGCCAAGCTCTCAACCCACAGCACCCCGCCACAGGGTCGGCTCCGCCTCCGCAAAGAGTCGCTCCAGGACCTCGACGTCCGGCAGAGCCACTCTCATCGCTCGTCGGAAGGCAGCGCCATGCCCGCCGGTCTTCAGGTGCACAAGCTCGTGGACGAGCACCACATCAAGGAGGGCCGGGGGCAACTGCATGAGAGCCCAGTGCAGCGCGATACGCCCGTCGGAGCGGCACAACCCCCAGCGCTCGCCCAGCTCGCGCGCTTCCACCGCTGCCGGACGGACCCCGGCCCGCATGGCAAGAGGGATCGCGCGAGCGGTCAGCCAGCGGCTGCCCCGGGTCTGGTACCAGTCCGTGAGCAGTTGCGCTCCCTCCGGTCGGGTTCCCGTTCTGGGTAGCTCCAGCCAGCCGTGTTGGAGCCGGACCTTCCGGGCACCGCCGTCAGGGAGCACGCGGAGTCGATAGCGGCGACCGAGGTAGGCGAAGCTGGCTCCGCTGACCAACTCCTTCACGGGCGGCCCCGCTCTCGTCTCGCGCCGCCGCACCTCGGCGGCCAGGCGGGGCAGGCGCGCACGCACGGCGTCGGCGACGGCGGCGGGCTCGGCGTCGGCGGGGACGGCGAAGAGCAGTGCGCCGTCCTCGGCGACCTCGATGCCGAGGGTCCGCCGCCGGGGGCGCACGACCACCTGCCACTGCCACTCGGCGGGCAGCGGCAGGGCGGCGATGGCCGACTCCACACTGGCGTTCACGCCGTATTCGTACCACTCGGCACTGACAGGGCCCGGCATGCGGGGGCGTGGCTACGTCCGGGGCCCTCCGTCACTGCGCCGGAGGAAGTCGCCACGCCGGGCCCCGGCCAGTTCCACCAGCTCAGCCGCGATGTCGGCGGTCCGCTCCCACTCCATGTCGAGGTAGTACTCCACCTTGAGGCGCAGGGTTCTGCGCGCGTTGTTGCGAGTAGCGGCGTCGGTGGCGAAGGATGGGTTGCTCACCAGGTCGGCCATCTCGGCGGTGATCACGCGAGCGACAGGGTGCAGGTCCTGGTCCGCCGGCAGCGGCAGCATCCCCGCTTCCTCCATCGCCCTGGCCAGTGCCCGGAACACCGGCCCCTCGGTCAGGGGGTCGAGCCCGGCAGCCGCATCCGCGCTCCCCGCCTCGGCCTCCGCGTCGTTGACGTCGCCGACCAGCCGGGCCAGGTCCGCCGCGGCCTGCTCGCTGTCCTGCCGCATGCGCCGCACGATCTCTTCCAGACGTTCGCTGAACTTGTCGTACGTGGTCCGGTCCGTGGCGAGGCGCGCGGTGATGCGCGTGCGCAGGGAGCTTTCCATGTAGGCGATCCGGGCCCGTGCGTCGGTATTGGCGTTGACGCGCTCCATGAAGTCCGGGTCGCTCAGGTCGACCCGCGGAACACGCAGCTCCGCCCCGTCCGCCTGGAGGTGGCGGGCGATGAGCTGCCGGACCTTGGCGCCGTAGCGGCGCGGGCTGAACTCGTCGCGGCCGTCGAGGTAGCGGCGACGTACGTCGTACTGGACCTGACCGAGGCACCCCGCAAGCCGCTCGTACGGCAGCGCGGAGGGCCGGGGCAGCACGGCCCCGAGCGCAGTGAGGAAGTCGCGGACGCGTTCGTCGAACTCGCCGCGCGCAATCGGGTCGCGCAGGGCGTCGAGCAGGTCCTCGCGGCGGGCTTCGTCGTCGAGCGTGAGGATGCCGCGCGCGTCGTATGCGGCGAGGCCGTGGCCCTCCAGGAACCGCGCCAGGTCGATGTGGAGGTCGGTGAGGAGCCGTTCGGCGGCGGCGTCGGCCTGGAGCAGGAGCCCGTCGCGGGTGGGCTGCTCCTGCGGGAACGCTCCGCCGTCCTCGCGGTCGAGGTGGTCGGCGTCGACCCGCTCGTATCCGTACACCTCGCGCAGGTGCCGCTGGTCGTAGTCGCGCAGGAGCCGGGCCAGGCCCGCGCCGATTCCGGCGTAGTCGACGACGAGGCCCCATCTCTTGTTCCGGTAGGGCCGGTTGGTGCGGGCGACGGCCTGGAGGAGGTTCACGCCGCTGATGGCGCGGTCGAGGTAGAGGACCTGCTCGACGGGTGCGTCGAAGCCGGTGAGCAGCATCGACTGGACGACGAGGAAGGCCAGCGGATCGCCCTCGTCAGCCCTCTCCTCCGTGCCGCGCTCCGCGTCCGCGGCGCCGTCGCCGCCGTCGGTGTGCCACTCCTCGGTGCCACCCGCGCCGCTCCCAAACCCCTGGCCCGGCCCGCCGTGCGGGTCGGCCTGCCACGCGGGGTCGGCCGCCGCGGCCAGGGGGTCGCCAAGCCCGCGCAGGAAGCGCTCGACGTACGCGTCCTGGCGGGACTTGAGCTTCCAGCGTCGCCAGCTGTCCGGGTCGCTACCGGGGCTGGTCGCGGACCGCTCGGAGATGACCACGGCCGCGTCGACGGACCGCAGCAGCTCGCGGTGCGGGTAGATGGTGAGCAGTTCGAGCGTCTCGGCGTCCGCGTTCAGGGCGGCGTTCGGATCGTGTACGAGTACGGGGTCGAGGGCGTCCAGCTGGGCGACCAGGCGGTCGCGGGCGGCGAGCACGGCCGTGCGGTAGCGGACGGCGGCAAGCCGGGAGACGGCGACAACCTGGGCGGCGAAGCGGTCGGGCAGGGCGTTCACGGCCCAGTGGCGCAGCATGTGCTCGGCCTTGGCCGCGATGACGGTCTCGGCCTCCTGGATCTCCTTGCGCCGGGCGAACCTCCACAGCACGCGCCGCCGCCGCTCCGGGTCGCTCGGCACCTCCTCGTCGAAGCGGGCGTCGAGGGCGGCCTGCTCGATGACCTTCAACGGCACGTCCCACGCCTCGTAGCGCACGGGGACGACCGCGCGGTCCTCCTCGGCGTCGCGCAGCGTGTAGGTGTCGGCGAAGGTCCCGAAGATCTCCTCGGTCTGCTTGCGCGCGTCATCGATGATCGGCGTGCCGGTGAAGCCGATGAAGACGGCGTTCGGCAGCAGCGCGCGCAGCCGGGCGTGCTGCCAGCCCTCGTGTCCTCGGTGGGCCTCGTCGACGAGGACGACCACGCGGGAACTCTCGTTGGCGGGCACGTTGTGCAGGTTCACCGGTTCATCGACGCCCTCGCCGAGGGTCTCCTCGCTGCCGTCGTCGGCGCTGTCGTCCTTCTTCGCCTTCTGCAGCATGACGAGGACGACATCGGGAACGTCGACGGCCAGCTTCTCGCGGGCGTCCCTCACGGTGGTGGAACGGTAGATCGCCTCCTCGGCGGCGGCCAGCGAGCCCCGGATCTGCTTCTCCAGGTCGCGCCGGTCGGTCACCACGACGACCTTGTGCGTCCGCAGCTCGGGATCGCTCCTCAGGTGGCGTACGAGGAAGGCCATGGTGAGGCTCTTGCCGGAGCCCTGGGTGTGCCAGACGACACCGCCGCGCGGGTTCGGGGTGTGCCCGGAGGCGATGGCCCGGTGGCGCTCCCGCAGCCTGCGGGCGAGCGCGGTGACGGCCCGGAACTGCTGGTAGCGCCCGATGACCTTGACCGTGCGACCACCCTGGAGCCGATCAGTGGTGAAGTCGCGTACGAGAGACAGCAGATGGCTTGGCGTCAGCATCCCCGAGACGAGCACCGCCATGCGTGTGTCGCAGCCGTCGGCGGGCGCGGGGGCCGTGGTGCGCCACGGACCGAAGTACTCGGGCTCGGCGGTGACCGTGCCCACTTCGGCGTGGTCCCGGTCGGTGGCGACCAGGACCTGGGCGAAGCGGGTGAAGGCGGTGACGGGGGCGGGCGCGTACACGCCCGCGTACCCCCACACCTGGGCGACGGCGGCGTCCAGGGCGGCCCTGCTGTCGCTGTTCCCGCTGCCGTTCCGCCCGTCCAACGGGGCTTTGCACTCGATGACGACCCACGGCAGCCCGTTGACGAAGAGGACGAGGTCAGGGGTGACCGTCCCCGCCCCCGCTCGCTCGACCCGGAACTGCGAGACGGCCAGCCAGTCGTTCCCGTCCGCGTCACCGGGAGCGGCGGGGTGCTCACCGTCCCAGTCCACGAGCCGTACGAACTCGGGGTCGCCCTCCTCCCGGCCGGGCAGGGTGCGGGCCTTGACGCCGTCGCGCAGGAGCCGGGTCACCTGGAGGTTCCCGCCGACTCCGGGCTTGGCGTGGCCCGGCCCTCGTACGGTCCCGAGGACAAGGTCGAGCAACGCGTCGAGCTGGGCGCCGTCGAGCCAGGGGCGTCCGTCCGGGCCGGGGTTGATCCGGGCGACGGCCGCCTTGAACCGCTCCGGGTAGACGGCTTCGGCGAACGACTCCCGTTCGGAGGCGCGCGGGTCGGTGGCCGGTGCGCCGGGTGGTGCGCCTTCCAGGTGCTCCCAGCCGAGGTCGACGAGCTGCTTGATCAGCGGCCGCTCGGTCTTCTCGTACTCCGGTAGTACCCGACGCCCTTGCCGCCCCACTGCCGAACTCCCGCCCGTTGCCGCACCGTCACGACCGCCCCGCCTCTCCACGACGTGGCATGCGCACAACTGTACTCGCGGGGGTGCGATGCGGCCGGGGCACGGTCAGGGCGGGGCCAAACCGTTCACGAGGCGGCCCCTGGGAGCCGTGTGCGGCCCGCTCAGAGCGCCCCCGGGGAGGCCGCCGGGCCCTCACCGGGCGGCTGCGCGGGCAGCGTCAGCTCGAACCACAGGGTCTTGCCGCCCGGCCCCTGCGGTCTGTCGCCAACGGCGCAGCCGCCCCAGCGGTCGGCGACCAGGTCGAGGATCAACAGCCCGCGCCCGCCGTCGGCGTGGGGTCCCGCCGGCGTGGACCGCCCCGGCAGGGCGGGCACTTCGGGGTCCATGTCCCAGACGCTGACCCGCAGTACGGGGTGCAGCCACTGGAGGCGTACGGATGCGGGGCCCTGGGTGTGCCGTACGGAGTTGGTGGCCAGCTCGGAGGCGAGGAGTTCCGCGCGGTCGCCGAGGTCGGCGAGCCCGTGGGCATCGAGGACAGCGCGGAGGGTGAGCCGGGCGATGCCGGGGCCTCGCGGGTCGCGGGGGAAGTGGAGATCGTAGTGCCAGGGGGCGGTGAAGGGGAGGGCCGGGGGGTGGGGTTGACCGGAGAGGGGGTCGAGGGTGGGGAGGAGGTAGGGAGCGGGGGCGTCGGTGGGAGTTGGTTTCGGTGGGGTTCCCTTGCCTGTGGCGGCAGTTGAGGGTTGCCGGTCTGTGGTCACGGTGGCACCTCCCGGGGTGCGCGGTCGTGAGGGTTGGTGGGGGTGCGTTCGGGGGAGTTCTGGGCTCGCACTTCGTGATGCGGGCGGTTGTGCCACGCCGGGGGCTGTCCCGGTTGGGCGGGATGGCCGGTGCGCTTTTGGAACAGGCTGGCCGGTGGCGCAGCTAACAGAGTACGAGTGCCCTACATAACCGTGCTACCTAGTCACCCATAAGAGTTAGAAAGCCAACGCGGGTGGACTGCCCAAGGACAGGTCGGCACACTGTGCGCGAACGAGGAGAGGTTTCATGGCGCCACGACAGTCCCCGACCATCCTTCAACGCCGCTTCGGCACCGAACTGCGAAGGCTCCGTGAGGCAGCAGGCATGTCCGCATCTGAGGCAGCCGAGCACCTCGGAACCGACCGCACCGTCATCTCGAATGTGGAGGCTGGACGATTCGGCATCAGTGAGGAGCGGCTCCGCCGACTCGCGAGCATCTACGAGTGCAACGACCCTGCCTTGATCGAAACGCTGGCCGGGCTGACCGGGGGCCGTAAGACTGGCTGGTGGGATGAGTACCGGGGGAAGATCCCACCAGGATTCCTGGATGTCTCCGCGCTTGAGGACTACGCCGTGCGCCTGCGCACCGTTCAGATCGCCCACTTGCCCGGCTTGTTCCACACGGAGGACCACGCCCGCGCAATCTTCGAACTCCCAGAGCCGCCTTTGCCGCGCCTGGAGGTCGAGCTACGAGTGGCCCATCGCATGGCTCGACAGACCGTAGTCGCCGGGGAAAATGCCATCCCGTACGTGGGCGTGGTCCACGAAGCGGCTATCAGGATGCAACTCGGCGGCCGCAGCATCGCCCGAGCCCAGCTTCAGCATCTCCTGGAAGCCAGCGAGTGGCCCAACGTCACGCTGCGGGTGATTCCGTTCACGGCTGGAGGCTTTCCCTTGCTTGGCGATTCGTCCGTCCTCTACGTAGAGGCTCCCAACAGGCACCTGGACACAGTGCAGATGGACTCACCGACCGGCGCCATCTTCTTCGACTCCCCTACGCAGCTCGCACACTTCCGGGCCCGACTGGACTTGGTAGAGCAGGTGGCGTTGACTGCCCCCCAGTCCAAGGACTTCATCAGTACCGTCATCAAAGAGCTGTAAGAGGTGTTACACGTGTCCGGCCTCCGCTGGGTCAAGTCGTCCTTCTCCGACGAGGGAGGCAACAACTGCGTCGAGGTCGCCGCGACAGCGGACGGCATTGCGATCCGCGAAAGCGACACCCCGGCCGTCATGCTGACGACGGACCGGGGCGCGCTGCTCTCACTCATACGGACTGTGAAGTCGAACGCGACGCCTCTGAACGGATCAGGCGGCTGAGGCGGACGCCCGACCGCCCAGGAGGTCTTCGACCACGGCTTGCTGAACGGTGCGGAGCTTGGCGATCTGTGCCGCGAGCGCCTTGCTTCTCCGCGTGAACACAGCCTGCACCGCAACGATCCGCCCTTGTTGCTCAATGGACGGCAGAGGAATCCGCAGCGACTTGACCTGTTCGGCGCCAATCTTGACCATGCTCTCGCTCGTCCCTCTGGCACCCGAGGTGACAACCTTACGCATGGCGTCCGAGCGCAGAACCAGCTCCAGGTACTCAGTCAAGCACCTGTCCGTGTCGGAGCGAAGCCGCATCATCAAGTCCGGGTAGATACACGGCCGCCCAGTGGACTCGAAACGACCGACGAGGCCGACCAGTTCGCGGGTGTTGGCACGGCTCATCAACAGGTCCCCGTCCGATAGTAGGGCCGTACGCGCCAACGGTGTATCCGGAACGTTCTTCAACTGGACAGGGGAAAAACCATCCGCCGTGAGGCACCCGAGACCCAGCGCCTGCAGCCCGGACCAGCCGGGAACTGGCTTCGGCGAATAGCCGTTTCGCGGACTCTCCCGGAGCACGGTGCCAAGCTTCACGCCCTCTCCGTGCGCTGGGTCCTGAAGCGCCGCGGCGAGCGTGGCTCGCGCGGCCACCCGCACCTTCTCCCGCACCCGCTCCAACCCCGAGATCCGCCGCTCGAACGCGGCGTGCGCGGCGACGATGCGACGCTGTTCGTCCTCAGGGAGCACGAGAAATGGCGCCCGCCCCAGCAGCTTGGAGTTGATCGTGTACAGCCCCGAACTCGTAGCACAGTGCGTCAGCCAATAGTCCCGCACATACCTCGAGTTGAGCCAGATCAGAGCGAACTCCGGCAGGACCCCATCGAAGCGCAGCCGGAACAGGTGATTCTGATACAACAGCCCTGCAAGCTCCGGGCGGACCAGCGCGCAGCGTCCAATCTGCATGGGATCTGCGTGGCCCTCGACCAGAAGGATGTCATTCGGCATCAGTTCATACCGAGGCCGATCCCCTGGATGAGTCTCAAGCAACGCAACATCGGAGACATCGATACTGCCTTGACGAACATTGGCCACACGTAGGTAGCCAGACGTGCGCTTCTCAGGGACACGGTCCCGACCAAGAGTGATCCCGGCCGACACAGACCGTGCGACAGACGACAGAGGCTCGATGGTGCCTGCCAGCGGCAGAAGAAGCTCACTTTGCATAGCCCAGCTCCCCCAGCAGCCCCTTCAGCTCCCCCTGAGCCCGCCCGCTCTCCCCCTCCAGCTCCTCCAACGACACCCCGTACTTCTCCGCCCACCGCCGGAACGCCCCCACCAGCTCCCGGCGCCCCACGGCCACCGCCGACTCCAGGCGGGCCCGCAGGCTCTCATCCAGGATGGTCAGGACGACCTCCCTCGTTCGGGTCTCGTCCTCAAGTGCCGCCTCCGCCGCCTTCAGCAGTCGCGGGACGAAGGCGTCCTCCAGCGCCTTGCGCGCCTTCGTCGCGGCCGTGCGCTGCTTCTTGCGGAGCGTCACCTGCTTGTCTAGGCGGACCAGTTCCTCCAAGGAGACCGGTTCGGCGGCGGGCTCCTCCGCGTCTTCGGAGCTCGAGGCGTCCTCGGCGTCCACAGAATCATCCGCGTCCTCGACGGAGTCGCCCGGCTTCGCCGCCGCCAGTTCCTCCACCGCTTCCTTATACGCCGCATCCGCCTTCGCCGACGCCTCCTCCGCGCGCCGGTACTCGTCCAGGAAGTCCGGGATCAGGAGCCGTACCACCGGCCGGTCCATCGCCTGGCGGCGATCTGCGGCGGACACCGTGACGCGCTTACCGGTCGCCCCCGCGGCCGGGGACACGATCGCCTCCGCGGAGTCGACCCAGCCC
Source organism: Streptomyces sp. CC224B (assembly GCF_030010595.1). Classification (NCBI taxonomy): domain Bacteria; kingdom Bacillati; phylum Actinomycetota; class Actinomycetes; order Kitasatosporales; family Streptomycetaceae; genus Streptomyces; species Streptomyces sp. CC224B. The sequence continues at coordinate 16,935 of NZ_JASCXL010000045.1, forward strand.
TCAAGCACCCGCGCGAAGCCGCCGGCGGCCAGCGCCTTCATGTCGTAGCGGGACTCCGTCCACCAGTCGGCGACGATGCCCGCCGTCCGGTACTGGTCGAGGACGTCGACGCTCCCGATCGCCTGGGCGAAGCCGTTCAGGAGCCCGGCGCGCAGGTCCATCAGGCGGCCATCCTCCGCGAGGCGGACGAACAGCTTCCGGCCCTCGGCCCACCACTCCTCGTACGCCGTCCGCAGCGCCGTCTCCCGCTCGACGGCGAGGGCGGGGATACGGGCGGCGGTCGCCTCCGGGCCCTCGGGCAGGAAGTCGTAGTACGCGGGGTCGTCGTCCCGTACCGCGAACAGCGACGCGGCGTCGACGCCGTACGCGTCGAAGAGGGCCTTCTTCCCCTCCACCTCGGCGACCGGCACGCCCCCGTACAGATGCGCGCGCACGTCCTGCGGCTCGGCGGGCGGTGAATTGTCCACCCAACGGCGGATGTTGAGGTTGGCGTCGGCTGCAAGGAGGGCGTCGACCGTCACGAACGCCGAGTAGCCCGGTACCTCCCGGCCCTCCTGGAACACCGTGACGATCTTCTCGACGTGCTCCGGACCGAGTTCGTTCTGGTTTCGGCCCGGGGTGAAGTCACGGTCCGCGTTGATGAACAGGACCTTCTTGCGGCGGTCCGGGCGCTCGCGGCCCGGTTCCTTGCTGCCCGGGTCCTTGCGGTGCGGGCGGCGCAGGATCAGTACGCACGCCGGGACCCCGACCCCGTAGAACAGGTTGGGGCCGATGCCGATGACCGCCTCCACGCAGTCGTCGCGCAGCAGCTCCACCCGGATGTCTCGCTCCTTGCCGCCTCGGAACAGGACTCCGTGCGGCATGACGACGGCGACGACGCCCTTCTCCTCCAGCACGCCGAGCATGTGCTGGGCGAACATCAGGTCCGCCTTCTTGCCCTTCTCCGGGGCCCAGCCCCACTTCATGCGCTGCCCGTGCCGCGCCTCGGCGGCCTCGACCGACTCGCGGTCGTAGAGCTGCGAGAAGGGGGGGTTGGAAAGAACCTTGGTGAAGGTGCGCAGGCGGCCCGTGGCCGGGTCGATGTGGAGCGGCTCGGTGAGGGTGTCGCCGTGCCTCAGGTCGAAGTCGCGGATGCCGTGCAGGACCATGTTCATACTGGCCATGGACCAGGACTCGGGCTTGACGTCCTGGCCGCACACGCCCAGCTGCTCGGGCCTGCCGCCGTGCTCCTCCACGTATTCCTTGGCGGCGATCAGCATGCCGCCGGAGCCCATGCAGGGGTCGTAGACCGTCTCCTGCGGCTGGGGGTCGACGAGGCGCACCAGCATGCGCACCACGGAACGCGGGGTGTAGAACTCGCCGCCGCTCTGGCCCGCGCTGTCCGCGAAGCGGGCGAGCAGGTACTCGTAGGCGGCGCCGAGCATGTCGGGGAACTCGAAGTCCTCGTTGCGCAGCCGGTACACGCTGAAGTGCCGGATGAGGGAGCGCAGCTCAGTGGTGGTGAAGCGGGAACGGTTGCCGATCTGAGCGTTGAAGGTGATGTGCGAGGTGACGCCGGCCAGACGTTCGTTGCCCGCCTCCAGGGCCGCCAGGGCCTCGTCGAGGCGCTCCCCCACGCGCTCGGTGAGTTCCGAGATGCCGGGCGCGGAGCCCGAGGGCAGTTCCGGGTCGGGGTGCGGTCCCGGCCACCAGCGGGCGCGCGGCGGAACGTAGTATACGCGGTCGTACGAGTCGGGGTCGTCGGCGCGCTTACGGGCGCGCTCCTCGTCGTTCCCGGTGGCCTTCAGCGCCTCGGCGTAGACCCGCTCCCACTCCGGCTGGAACTCGTCCGACGAGCGCTTGAGGAACAGCATCCCGAAGATGTAGTCCCGGTAGTCGGAGGGCTCCATGCGGCCGCGCAGAATGTCCGCGGCGGAGAACAGGTGCCGTTCCAGTTCGGGCAGGGTGAGTCGGGCCACGCGCCGGTCCTTCGTCTGACGTGATCACGGGAATACAGGGTCATCCGCCAGCGTCTCCCGGGGATGCCATGGCAGCCTAGACGCCCGGTGGGCCCGGGCGGAAACCACCGGCGTACGAAACCTTCGGCGAAGCGTCTACGGCTCGTCGTCCTTGGTGATCCCCAGGCTGGCCAAGAGGCGCCAGACATCGGTCGAGGGATCACGGTCCAGTACCGGGCAGGTCGGTGCGTGCCCCGAACGGGCTGCCCACCGCTCGGGGGGCTTCGGACCCGACCGCACGACAGTGCCACCGGGTTCCCTGGTCTCGACGATCTTGGCTTGCGCCGCCTTGCACGCCCCGTGTTCGCACTGGCTCACCAGTCTCCTGGCATTGGTGATGGCGTGGACGGCCTTGCCAGCCAGGGCCGTCGCACGTGGTCCTTTGACGCTCTTGTCGTTCCGCTCGTCGAACTTCTTGAAAGCCAAGTGCGCTTTGCGGAGCTTCGTCTTCACGTTCTCGCTGCTACCGCTCTGCTTGCCGCCGAACTCCTGGAAGTGCAGCAAGAGCCACAGGTCGAACGACGGGTGCGAAAAGCACAGCTCAACCCCGGTCGCCGCGGCGTCCGCGACTGCCTGGGGGATCTTGGTGTGCCGGTCGCGGTCGAAGAGGGCCCACGCCTCGTCGCCGTCCGCCTTGACGTTCACTTTGTCGACGACCCTCTCAGGCGTCAGGCCGTCCTTCTCGAAGACAGGCACAATCCGGAACGGCGGGTTCCCTCTTTCCCCGTTCCCGAAGCGGCCGTTCAAGTACCGCAGATAGTCCGGCTCCGTGGACTCGCCCTCGCAGCCGACGTAGAGGATACGCTCGCGTACGGGCACCGACGGTGGCGCGGGGATCAGCCTGGCTTCATCACTGATGCTGCTCCGCCTGGCCTTCCGCCCTCTCGGCCCTTCGGCCCGCCGTCCCTGCCGCTGTCCGCCCCGACCGCTCACGCTGACGCCTTCGCCTCCCGCTCTTGAACCCACCACGACAGTTCTCTGGCGATCTCACCCGGGGTCACCCGGGGCGCACCGCCGTAACGTCCGCGCAGGTAGCCGCGCTCCAGATCCTCGTCGGGCTCCGGCCGCGCCGCCGTGAGCGGATACAGCTCGGTTTGCCCAGTCGAGCGCTTCACTGTGATCCACACCTGTTCGGCAGCCAGAGGGCGCTCCAGAACGGCGGCGCCCAGCAGTGTCGCGTCGTGGGTGGTGAAGACCAGCTGCGCCCCACGCGGGTTCGCTTCGGGGTCCTGGAAGATCCGTACGACCTCGGCGGCAAGAGTAGGGTGCAGACTGGAGTCGAGTTCGTCGACGAGGAGGGTCGTGCCCCGGTCCAGGGCCGTCAGCATCGGACCGAGGAAGGCGAACCACGCGTGCGTACCCAAGGACTCCTCGGTACGGAAGTCCAGTGTCTCCTCAGACCCGCCCGGAGTGCGGTGGCGCAGGGCGATCTCACCCGTGACGGGGTCGACGTCGATGCCCGTGAGTCCGAGGTCAGCGATGGCGAGCAGACCGGTCAGCCGGTCGAGGTCGGCCGGGCCCGGAAGCCGTTCGCGGCTCTGCGGAGCGGTGGAAGCACCGGGCTTGTACGTCTGCTTCGCCTTCGGCGTGCTCAGCATGCGCTGTGTCCAAGCCGTACGCGCGGCGACATCCTCACCGGGGGTAACCAGCCACAAATTGTCGAGGAACCAGCGGTGCAGCGCGCTCAGCTGCGGGTCGTTGAGCGTGGCCGCCGTGGAGAGAAAGAGGGCGTCCGGCCGAGTGAGTGCCACCAGGTCGCCGCGGCGGCCACGGAAGGCGGGGCCGTCCGGGCTGTCCGCTCCGGGGAAGAGGAACTCGCCGCCCTCCGCGTCGGGCCGGTCGGCTTCCCTGTCGAACCAGATCACCCGCTTGCCGTCGGGGTAGGCGTGCAGCCACTCCGCCTCGACCCGCTCGTCCGACAGCTCGAAGCCGTAGGTGTAGCGGACCCGCCGGGCACCGAGAGCGAGGTCGACCTCGAAGAGGGTCGTTTCATCGAGGCAGGCGGGATCGAGCTTGAACGGGCGGCGTGGCACCCCCAGGTCCGTCGCCCATTCGGCGAAGGATTTGCGAACCGCTTGCCGCATGTCGCGCAGTGCGCTCAGCAGGTTCGACTTGCCCGAGGCGTTCGCTCCGAAGATGCCGAGCACGGGCAGAACCGTCACCTCGTGGTCCTTGTCCCACAGGTCGGTACGGAACGCTCCACCCGCGTAGGGAATGGCAGGTACTAGGCCCAGCTGACACTCGTCCCGGATCGAGCGGTGATTCGCCACCCTGAAACGCAGCAGCACCGTCGACCTCCAAGGAAAACGGAGCAGCTCCCGGCCCCGTCGTGAACGTACCTGCTCATTGCCCGCGGACGATCCGCAGCAGCAGCCTAGGGCGCCCGCGCGGGCACGGCCAGCCCGAGCCTGTCAGACTGCCGGCGCCACGGCCCGCTCCGTCGAGGCGATCGTCGCCGAGCCCACCACGCGTGTGCCGTCGTACAGGACGATCGCCTGGCCGGGGGCGACCCCGCGGACCGGCTCCGTGAAGGAGACGCGCAGTTCGCCGGAGGCCGTCAGCTCCGCCGTCACCGGGGTCTCGTCGCCGTGGGCGCGGAGCTGGGCCGTGTAGGCGCCCGGACCGGAGGGGGCGGCTCCGCACCAGCGGGGCTTGACGGCGGTCAGGGCCGTCACGTCGAGGGAGGCCGCCGGGCCCACGGTCACCGTGTTGTTCACGGGCGAGATGTCGAGGACGTAGCGCGGCTTGCCGTCGGGGGCGGGGGTGCCGATGCGCAGGCCCTTGCGCTGGCCGATGGTGAAGCCGTACGCACCCTCGTGGGTGCCGACGACCTCGCCCGACTCGTCGACGATGGCCCCCTCCGCCTTGCCGAGGCGGGACGCCAGGAACCCCTGGGTGTCGCCGTCGGCGATGAAGCAGATGTCGTGGGAGTCCGGCTTCTTGGCGATGGCCAGGCCGCGGCGCTCCGCCTCCGCGCGGATCTCGTCCTTCGTGGTCACCGTGTCGCCGAGCGGGAACATCGCGTGCGCGAGCTGGCGGTCGTCCAGGACGCCGAGGACGTACGACTGGTCCTTGGCCATGTCGGAGGCGCGGTGCAGCTCGCGGGTGCCGTCCTCGTTCACGATCACCTGGGCGTAGTGGCCGGTGCAGACCGCGTCGAAGCCGAGGGCGAGGGCCTTGTCGAGCAGCGCGGCGAACTTGATCTTCTCGTTGCAGCGCAGGCACGGGTTGGGGGTGCGGCCCGCCTCGTACTCGGCGACGAAGTCCTCCACGACGTCCTCGCGGAAGCGCTCGGCGAGGTCCCAGACGTAGAAGGGGATGCCGATGACGTCCGCGGCGCGGCGCGCGTCGCGGGAGTCCTCGATGGTGCAGCACCCGCGCGCGCCGGTGCGGAACGACTGCGGGTTGGCCGAGAGCGCCAGGTGCACGCCGGTCATGTCGTGCCCGGCTTCGGCGGCACGGGCGGCGGCGACGGCGGAGTCCACGCCGCCGGACATGGCGGCGAGGACGCGGAGCGGGCGGCTGGTGCGCTGCGGGGTCTGCGAAGTCATAGCCCTAACAGGGTACGGGGCCGCGGGAACCTCGGCCGGGGCGTATCCGTTGACGATCACATGGGGGATGTGAGCGGGAGCGACGGGAGCGGTGGCGCGGGTCCGCCGCGGCGGGGCCCCGGCCGGCGCGCGCTGCTGATCGGCGGCGCCGCGGCGGGCCTCGGCGCGGCCGTGCTGGCCCGCGACGAGCTGGGCCGCCTGTGGTGGCGGCTGCCCGGCACGGTCAAGAAGCGCACGGAGGGCGAGGTGGACGCCCCCGGAGCGCAGTGGACGGCCGCGTCCAGCGCGAACTGGCGGCGCGCGGACCGCCCCTCGGACTACGAGATAGACCGCGTGGTGATCCACGTGGTGCAGGGCGGGTACGCCACCGCCCTGAAGGTCTTCAAGGACCCCGGCCACGGGGCAGCGGCGCACTACGTGGTCCGCAAGGACGGGCACGTCGCGCAGATGATCCGCGAGCTGGACGTGGCCTACCACGCGGGCAACCGCGACATGAACGAACGCAGTGTGGGCATCGAGCACGAGGGCTTCGTCGACCGGAAGGAGTCCTTCACCGCCGCGATGTACGCCGCGTCGGCGCGGCTCACCGCGGGCATCTGCGAGCGGTACGACATCCCGGTGGACCGGGAGCACATCATCGGGCACGTGGAGGTGGAGGGCACGGACCACACGGACCCGGGGCCGCACTGGGACTGGGACCGCTACCTGCGCCTGGTGCGGACCGCCCGCGCGTCCCCGCGCTCGACCCCGCGCGCGACCCCGACGCCGGGGCGGACCTAGAGCCGGGCCCGGGCGGGGCCTGGGCGGACCTGAGGCAGGACCCGGGGCGGGCCCGGACCGGGGCTGGGCAGACCCGGACCGGGGCTGGGCAGACCCGGAGCAGGGCTGGGCAGACCCGGAGCAGGGCTGGGCAGACCCGGAGCAGGGCTGGGCGGGTCTTGAGCAGAATCCGGGCGCCGGGGTCAGCTCAGCCCGGCCGACCGGGCCCGTTCCACCGCCGGCCCGATCGCCGCGGCCACCGCGTCCACGTCCGCCTTCGTCGACGTATGCCCGAGCGAGAACCGCAGCGTGCCCCGGGCCAGGTCGGGGTCGGTGCCGGTGGCCAGCAGGACGTGGCTGGGCTGGGCGACGCCCGCGGTGCAGGCCGACCCGGTCGAGCACTGGATGCCCTGGGCGTCCAGGAGCAGCAGCAGCGAGTCGCCCTCGCAGCCGGGGAAGGTGAAGTGGGCGTTGGCGGGCAGGCGGCCCCCGGGGTCCGGGTCCCCGCCGAGGACCGCCTCGGGGACGGCGGCGCGGACGGCGGCGACCAGGTCGTCGCGGAGCGCCCCGACCTCGCGGGCGAACCGCTCGCGGCGCTCGGCGGCGAGCCGCCCGGCCACGGCGAAGGCGGCGACGGCGGGCACGTCGAGGGTGCCGGAGCGGACATGGCGCTCCTGGCCGCCGCCGTGCAGCACGGGCACGGGGCTGTGGGCGCGGCCGAGCAGCAGCGCGCCGATGCCGTACGGGCCGCCGATCTTGTGGCCGGAGACGGTCATCGCGGCGAGCCCGGAGGCGCCGAAGTCGACGGGCACCTGACCGAAGGCCTGGACGGCGTCGGCGTGCAGCGGCACGTCGAACTCGGCGCAGACGTCGGCGAGTTCGCGTACCGGCTGGAGGGTGCCGATCTCGTTGTTGGCCCACATGACGGTGGCGAGGGCGACGCTGCCGGGGTCGCGGGCGATGGCCGCGCGCAGCGCGTCGGGGTGCACGCGCCCGTGCACGTCGACGGGGAGGTACTCGACGGTGGCGCCCTCGTGCTCGCCGAGCCAGTCGACGGCGTCGAGGACGGCGTGGTGCTCGACGGGGCTGGCGAGGACCCGCACGCGGGCGGGGTCGGCGTCGCGGCGGGCCCAGTACAGGCCCTTCACCGCGAGGTTGTCGGCCTCGGTGCCGCCGGAGGTGAACACCACCTCGCTGGGGCGGGCGCCGAGCGCGTCGGCGAGGGTCTCGCGGGCCTCCTCGACGGTGCGCCGGGCCCGCCGGCCCGCCGCGTGCAACGAGGAGGCGTTGCCGGTGACGGCGAGCTGGGCGGTCATCGCCGCGATCGCCTCGGGGAGCATCGGCGTGGTCGCGGCGTGGTCGAGGTAGGCCATGGTGGGCTCGATTCTACGAGCCGCCGCCGTACGGCCGGACCCCGCGGTGGCGCACCGGGCGCGACCCCCCGCGGCCCGGCGTACGCGGCCCGGCGACCGCAGCCCGGCGACCGTGAGCCACCGCCCTTAGCCGCAGGTGGTCAGCCACCGCCCCTCAGCCCTCACCTCTCGGGCCTCAGGCCTCGGGCCTCAGCTGGTCGGCCCGCGATCCCCTCAGCCCGCGATGCTCCAGGACGCCGTGCCGTCCAGGGAGATGAGGACGGCGAGGAGCACGAGGTCGGCGACGCCGAGGCCGAGGCCGAGCAGCGCGCGGCCGCGCCGGGCGGTCCCCCGCCGCAGCGCGACGCAGGCGAGCCCGATGGCGACGGGGCCGAGCACGAGGTTCAGGACGAGCAGGCCGACCAGCCCGAGGACGAAGGAGGCGACGGCCATCCCGTCGGTGTCCCGGCGCCCGACCGGCCACCGCGGGGCGGGTTCCCCGGACGGCTCGGCCCCGGCGGGCCCGGCGGCCCCAGGGACGTGCGCGGACGGCTCGGCGGCGGGCCGCGCGGTCGGCTTCGCTGTGGTCAGGTGCATGGTGCGACTCCTCACAGTGAGGCGGACGTCGTACGGACGGATCTCCGGTCGGAGCGCGGGGCGCGTGGCGCGGGCCGGAGCGCGGGGCGCGTCAGCCGCGCCCTGCCACGTCGGCCCCGGCGCGGCAGCGAGGGCCCTCAGCGGTGCCGCGCCCGGCGCTCCCGCACCGTGAACACCAGGAGCCACAGCCCGATGACCGTGGCCATGACGAGCGTGACGGGCAGCGGGGCGTGCGCCACGGTGCCCATGGCCACGCCGAGCAGCAGCAGTGCGGCGATGAGGAACAGCATGAGGGAACGCCTCTCTTCCGCCCTTCGGCTCTCTGCTTCTCTCTTCGGCGCTTCGGCGCTTCGGCGCTTCGGCGCTTGAGCGACTTTTCGGTGTACGCTTGTAGTTACAACTGTTCACTGACTTATGAGTCTACTCCCTGCGCGGCTTTCGAAACTCGGAGAACAGTTGTTGACTGCATGGCATGAGTCACGTCCTCGGCAGCCGCCCGGCCGGCGTCCGGCGGGCCCAGAAGCAGAAGACCCGGCAGGCACTCCTGGACGCCGCGCTGCGCCTCCTGGAGGAGCAGAGCCTGTCCAGCCTCGGCCTGCGCGAGGTCACCCGCGCCGTGGGCGTGGCCCCGACCGCCTTCTACCGGCACTTCCGCGACACCGCCGAGCTGGGCGTGGCGCTCGTCGAGGAGGCCCTCGGCAGCCTGCACACGACGCTCGCCGCGATGCTGGCGGCCACCGGCGACGGCGAGGAACGCATCGCGGGGGCTGTCCAGTTGATCGCTTCCTACGTGCGCGCCTACCCGGCTCACGTCCGTTTCATCGCCCGCGAGCGCCACGGCGGCGTGAAGGCCGTGCGCGAGGCCATCGGCGGACAACTCGCGCTGTTCGCGCGGGAGGTGGCGGACCGGTTCGCCACCGAGCCGGAGGCGGCGGGCTGGAGCGAGGAGGACCTTCTGATGCTCGCGCGGACGTACGTGGACCACATGGTGATGACGGCCTCCGCGCTCCTGGAGACCGACGACGAGCAGCAGGTCACGAGCACGGCCCGCCGCCAGCTCCGGCTGATCGGCCTCGGCCGCGACCACTGGCTCGACTGACCGGACCGGCCAGGGCGCAGGTCCGCCCCTCGACGCCCGCGTAAGGGGCGACTAGCCTCAGCACCTATGACGATCACGTACGCCGACTGGCACCTCGACCAGACCTTCACCTCCTCGGCCGGTGCCGTCCGCTGGTCCGCCCTCGGCCCCGAGGACGGGGACCCCGTCGTCCTCGTGCACGGCACGCCCTTCTCCTCGTACGTGTGGCGGGGCGTCGCCCGGGCGCTGGCGCGCGAGCGCCGCGTGTACGTGTGGGACCTGGCCGGGTACGGCGCCTCGGAGATGCGGGCGGGGCAGAACGTGTCGCTGGCCGCGCAGGGCCGCGTCTTCACCGAGCTGCTCGCCCAATGGGGCCTGGACCGGGACGTCCGCCCGGCCGTCGTCGCGCACGACTTCGGCGGCTGCGTCGCGCTCCGCGCCCATCTGCTGCACGGCGCCCGCTACGCGCGGCTCGCCCTCGTCGACGCGGTGGCGCTCGCGCCCTGGGGCACGGCCACGTTCCGGCACCTGGGCACGCACGCCGAGGTGTTCGCGGAGCTGCCGCCCGCGCTGCACGAGGCACTGGTGCGGGAGTACGTCTCCTCGGCGAGCCACCGCGGGCTCCACCCGGCCGTGCTCGACCGCCTGGTCGCGCCCTGGTGCACGGAGGCGGGCAGGCCCGCGTTCTACCGGCAGATGGCCCAGAACGACCAGCGGTTCACCGACGAGATCCAGGGGCGGTACGGCGAGGTGGAACCGCCCGTGCTCGTCTGCTGGGGCGCCGAGGACACCTGGCTCCCCCCGGGGCACGGGCACGAGCTGGCCGCGCTGCTGCCGGGCGCCGAGCTGCGCCTGATCGAGGGCGCGGGACATCTCGTACAGGAGGACGCCCCGGCGGAACTCACCGGTGAGCTCGTCCGTTTCCTCGGTGCGGGCCCTCTCGGAGCTCACCGGCGGTAGAGGCCGGTGACGGCCGCGGCGGCCCGCGCCAAGTCCTCGCGCACCTCCGGGGGCGAGACGACCTCCACGGAGTCGGCGAAGGGCAGCAGCGTCCGCGCCGCGCCCACCGCCTCCAGGCCGAGCAGCACGGTGACCCACTCCCCCGCGCCGTCGTCCTCGACCACCCGCAGCAGCGCGCCCGCGTGCAGGCGCAGGAAGAGGTCGTAGCGGTCGCGGCGCACCCGTGCCGTCACCTCGACGCCGCCCGCGCGCCGCTCGACCCGCCGCTTCAGGGCCTCCCAGACGTCGGCCAGCTCCACCCCCGGGCGGCGGCGCACCGGCTCGTCGGTGAGGTCCGCCGCGCGCATCCGGTCGGCGCGGAAGAGCGCGGGCGCCCCGCGCCGGTCGGCGACCAGGTACCAGACGCCCGCCTTGGACACGAGGCCGTACGGGTCCAGGGTGTACGTCCGCTCGCCGCCACCACTGTGCCGGTAGCGCACGCGCAGCCGCCGGTCGGCGAAGACGGCCTCCTGGAGCGTGCCGAGGTGGTCCACGGGCAGTCCCGCGCCCGGCCCGCGCGCCCAGCGTTCGGCGTCCACGAGGATGCGGCGGCTCGTCAGCTCGGCGGCGGGCCGGTGCGGCGCGGGCAGCGCCGCCATCACCTTCCGCAGGGCCGAGCCGAGCGCCGCGTCGAGGCCGAGCGCGGCGTGCGCGCCCTGTGCCGCGAGCAGGAACAGCGCCCGCGACTCGTCGGCCGTCAACCCCGTCACGTCCGTGCGGTAGCCGGGCAGCAGCGCGATCCCGCCGTGCCGGCCGCGCTCGGCGTACACCGGGACGCCGGACGCGGACAGCGCCTCCACGTCCCGGTAGATGGTGCGGACCGACACCTCCAGGCGCTCCGCGAGCTCGTGCGCGGGCACCCGCCCCCGGGTCTGGAGGAGCAGCAGGATGGAGAGCAGCCGGTCGGACTTCACAGGCACAAGGATCACGCAGCCCTCTGGGGCATCGTCCGCTCCCCCCGGCACGTGCGCCCATCCAGTAGCGACGGGAAACCCTCCTGCCCCCTTCCCAAATTCTGCTTATGATTCGGGCGTGTTCGACTCCCGGCACATCAGGTCCTTCCACGAAGTGGTCCGCACCGGCTCGTACTCGGCGGCGGCCCGGTCGCTGGGCTACACGCAGCCCGCGATCACCCAGCAGATGAAGGCGCTCGAACGGTCCGTGGGCACCGTCCTGTTCACCCGCGTCGGCCGCCGTATGCGGCTGACCGAGGCCGGCGAGGCGCTGTCCCGGCACGCCGGGGTGATCCTCGGCAACATCGACGCGGCACAGCAGCAGATGAACGCGATCACGCGGCTGCGCACCGGCCGGGTGCGGCTGTGCGCGTTCCCCAGTGCCACCGCCACGCTGATACCGGAGGCCCTCGCCCGCCTGGCCCGCAGCCACCGCGGCATCCGCGTCGAGCTCCAGGAGTACGAGCCGCCGGAGTCGCTGCAGCGCCTCGTCCACGGGGACGCCGACATCACGCTGGCCTTCACCTATCCCGGGCTGCGCGAGGACGTGCCCGAGGAGGTCGTCGAGGTGCCGCTGATGGAGGACCAGTTGACGGTCCTCATGCCCACCGGGCACCCGATGGCGCGGCGCCGCTCGGTGCGGCTCGCCGACCTGTCCGAGGAGCGCTGGATCGCCGGGTGCCTGCGCTGCCGGGCCAACTTCCTGCACGAGTGCGCCGAGCAGGGCTTCGCGCCCGACATCGCCTTCACCACCGACGACAACCTGGTGATCCAGAGCCTGGTCTCCGAAGGCCTCGGCATCGCCATGATGCCGGGCCTCGTGCTGAACTTCCTGTGCCACCGCTCCGTCACCGGCCGCCCCCTGGACCCGGCGTCACGGCGGCAGGTGTCCGCGTACGTGCTGCGGGAGCACCTGCGGATTCCGGCCACGGCGCTCGTCCTGGACGAGCTGAAGGCGGTCGCGGCGAACCGCGTCGGCTGCTGAGGGACCCGCCGACCCATAAGCGCCTCTTGGGTCCGGGCGAAGAAACTGTCGTTGGACGTGATGGGTGGTGCGGGCGACGCTGCCCTTATGACCACCCCCACCGCCCCCCACGCCCCGTCGGCCCGGACCACCGAGCGGGCCGCCGCCCTCGTCGCCGACATCCGGGAGGCCGTCGGCCGCGGGCTGCCGCCCGACCTGACCGCGTACCTCGTCGGCGAGCGGCTCGCCCCGCACCTCGGCGCGGCCGACCTGCTCACCGCCGAGCAGTGCGAGGGCGACCCGGACCGCTACCGCCAGCACCTGCTGCACGCGGAGTCCGACGGCAGCTTCTCCCTGGTCGCGCTCGTGTGGCTGCCCGGCCAGCGCACCTCCGTGCACGACCACGTCTCGTGGTGCGTGACCGGCGTGCACGAGGGCGAGGAGCACGAGCGGCGCTACCGGCTCGTGCCCGCCGCGGGGCCCGGCACGTCCGCGCGGCTCATCGCCACCGAGGACGTCGTCAACCCCACCGGCGCCGTGTGCGGCTTCGCGCCGCCCGGTGACATCCACCGGGTGTGGAACGCGGGCTCCGGCCGCGCGATATCCCTGCACGTCTACGGGGCCGACATCGCCCGCCTCGGCTCCAGCGTGCGGCGCGTGTACGACCTGCCGACGGACCGCTGATGGCGCTGCTCGGACACCGCCCGGCGAAGGCGGCCCCCGCCGCCGGGCGTGCCCCCGCCGCCGGGGGTGCCCCCGCGCCCGGTCCCTGGCCGGGGCTCGCGCTCGCCGCGGCCGCCGTGGCCCTCGCCTGGCTGACGCACCGGCTGCTGCCCGCCCTGCCGATGCTGACCGTCACCATCGTGCTCGGCCTCCTCGCCGCGCACGTACCCGGTACGCGGACGTGGGTGCGGGGCGCGGCGCGGCCCGGGCTCACCTTCGCGGCGAAGCGGCTCATGCGGGTCGGCATCGTGCTGCTCGGCCTGAAGCTCAGCCTCGACGACGTGCTCGGCGTGGGCTGGCAGACCGTCGCCATGGTGCTCGCGACGGTCGCGGCGACGTTCGCCGGCACCTGGTGGCTGGGGCGCAGGCTCGGCCTGCCCGGCGACCAGCCGCTGCTGATCGCCACCGGCTACTCGATCTGCGGCGCGTCCGCGATCGGCGCGGTCGGCGACGTGTCCGACAGCAAGGAGAAGGACACCGCCGTCTCCGTGGCCGTCGTGACGCTCTGCGGCACGCTCGCGATCGCGGTACTGCCCCTGCTCCAGGGGCCCTTGGGGCTCACGGACGCGGAGTTCGGGCGCTGGGTGGGGGCCAGCGTGCACGACGTGGGGCAGGTGGTGGCGACCGCGCAGACCGCCGGAGGCGACGCCCTCGGCGAGGGCGTGCTCGTGAAGCTGATGCGGGTGGCCATGCTGGCGCCGCTCGTGGCCGCGGTCGCGTGCGCCGTACGGGCGCGGGGGGCCGCCGCGGGGACGGGGCGGCGCCCGGCCGTGGTGCCGCTCTTCGTGGCCGGGTTCCTGCTGATGGTCGCCGTCCGCAGCACGGGGTGGCTGCCGTCCGCCGCCCTCGACGCGGCGGGCGTCGCCCAGGAACTCCTGCTCGGCGCGGCCCTCTTCGGCCTCGGCAGCGCGGTGGACCTCCGCTCCCTGGCCCGGACCGGGGGCCGCGTGGCCCTGGTGGGGCTGTGCGCCTGGGTGGTGGTGGGCGGGGTGTCCTACGCGGGGGTGTGCCTGACGGCCTGAGGGCGCGGCGCACGGGGGCCGGGCGGGCGGAGCCGGGAGAGACGGGCGGGCGGGTGGGCGAGAACCCCGAAAACGGCGGGAAAGCGCTACGCGCCGGGGCCGGGCGGGCGGAGCCGGGTGGTACGGGTGGGCGGGCGGGTGGCATCCGCCGCGCAGCGGCGGTGTCGAACCCCCGCACCCCGGCAGGGTCAGAGCCGGACCCGGGCCAACTGCCGCGACTGCGCCACCAGGCGCCCCCCGCTGTCCCAGACCTCCGCGTCCTCCTCCAGGAACCCCCCGGCCAGGTTCCGCGTCGTGATGGACACCCGCAGCGGCCCGGGCGCGGGCCTGGCCCGGATGTGGGCGGTGAGCTCGACCGTCGGCACCCAGCCGGACAGGCCGAGCTCGAACGCCGTGGGTGGCAGCGCGTCCACCGCGAGCAGCAGTGAGAGCGGATCGGGCTCCCGACCGTCGGCGAGGCCGAACCAGCCGCGCATCTCCCCCTTGCCTGACGGCGCGCCGAGCGCCCACCCGAGCGTGGCCGGGTCGAGCTTCAGCCAGAGCCGGTCGGCGATCGCGGAGCTGCCGGGCACCGCGCCGCGGTCCGGGGCGTCGTCGGGCCCGAAGCACTGCTCGACCGGCGGCAGGTCCGGCGGCTCCGCCGTGGTGCGTACGTCGTCGGGGAGCGCGTCCAGGTCGCCGTACGAGGCGAGGACACGCAGCCGCTCCACCTCGCGCCCGCCCTCCTCCTGGAAGAGGGAGGCCTGGCCGGTCGACAGGGTGCGCCCGGTGCGGACGGTCTGCGCACGGACCACGGCGGGGCCCGGCGTGGACGCCGTCAGGTAGTGCGCGGAGACCGTGAAGGGGTCCGGGTGCGGCAACTCGTGCGCCAGGGCGCGGCCGACGAGCGCGAGGAGGTAGCCGCCGTTGACGGCGCTGATGATGGTCCAGCCCGCCGAGAGGTCGGCGTCGTAGACGCCCGGTGCGCGGGGCACGACCGCCGTGTCGCGGTCGAATTCACTGGTGCCGGTCGTCGCGCCCGCCGCGGGCGCCGGAGCTGTTTCCGCCATGGCGGCACCGTACAACACGCAATTACTGAGCGGTAGCTTTTTCTGGTACGGGGCTCCGGGCAGGCCCGGGGGCGGTGCCCCGGCCCCGCTTCGGCCCGGCGGTCAGGCCGTGTCCTCGGCCGCCGCCGAGCGCCGGTTCCAGGCCCTCGGCGCGCGCCAGTGGTAGCGCATCGCCAGCAGCCGCAGCAGGAACGCCGTGACGATGGCGAGTCCGGTCGTGTACCCGTTCAGGGCGTCGTAGCGCAGGCACAGCGCGACGATCGAGGCGCCGACGATCGCCGGGACCGCGTACAGGTCGCGGTCCCAGCGCACCAGCGACGGCACCTCGTTGGCGACGATGTCGCGCAGGACGCCGCCGCCGACCGCGGTGGCGAGACCGAGGGTCGCCGACGCGGTGAGGCCGAGCCCGTAGTCGTACGCCTTGGTGGTGCCCGCCACGCAGAACAGACCGAGGCCCGCCGCGTCGAAGACGTTCACGGCGAACTGGGTGCGTTCGACCTGCGGGTGCAGGAAGAACACCAGGAGCGCGGCGACCAGCGGGGTGAGGAAGTACCCGAGGTCGGTGAAGGCGGCCGGGGGCACCGCGCCGATCACCAGGTCCCGGAAGAGCCCGCCGCCCAGCGCGGTGACCTCGGCGAGCACGGCGATGCCGAAGACGTCGAAGTTCTTGCGCACGGCGAGGAGGGCGCCGGAGATCGCGAAGACGAAGATCCCGGCGATGTCCAGGACGTGCTGGACGGAGGGGGTGAACACATCATGAAGCACGGCCCATTCTCACCCGGCGGCCGGGCTCCCCCCGCCGACGCCGCTCCCCGGCCCGGCCCCCGTGGCGGGCCGGCCGGGGAAGCGGCCGGAGAACCCCGGCCCCGCTCAGTCGGCGGACGAGGTCTTCCTGGGCGGCACGTCCCCACCGTCGTCCGCGGCGGGAGCGGCCTCGCCGCCGGCGTCAGCCGCCCCACCGGCCGCGGGCTCGTCCTCACCGGCCGCGGGCTCGTCCTCACCGGAGGCGGGCACGGCCTTGCCGGAGGCGGGTTCGGCCTTCTCGGCGGCAGGCTCAGACACCTCGGCCGCGGGCACGGCCTTCTTCGCGGCAGGTTCGGACGCCTCCGCCGCAGGTTCAGCCTTGTCGGCGGCGGGCTCGGACGCCTCCGCCGCGGGCGCGGCCGACTCAGCGGCAGCCCCGGCCGTGCCACCGGCCGCGGGCGTGGCCTTCCCGGCAGCAGGCGCAGACACCTCAGCCTCAGGCGCAGGCGCAGACACCTCAGCCGCAGGCGCAGCCTTCCCGGCGGCGGGCTCGGGCTCCGCCGCGGCGGGCGCGGCCTCGTCCGCCGCCGTCGTCACCGTCACCACCTCGATGGCCTCCCGCGCCTCGGACAGCAGCTTCGTGTCCTCGGGCGCCTGGTCGGGCGCGTTCTCCGGGTGGTGGCAGGCCACCTGGTGGCCGGTCTCCAGGACGGCGAGCGGCGGCTCCTTGGCGGCGCAGATCTCCGTGGCCTTCCAGCACCGCGTGTGGAAGCGGCAGCCGGAGGGCGGCGAGATCGGCGAGGGCACGTCGCCGCGCAGCAGGATGCGCTCGCTCTTGACGCCCCGCCGCCTGGGGTCGGGCACCGGCACCGCGGACAGGAGCGCCTTGGTGTACGGGTGCATGGGCCTGGCGTACAGGTCCTTGCGGTCCGCCAGCTCGACGATCTTGCCGAGGTACATCACCGCGATCCGGTCGGACACGTGCCGGATGACCGACAGGTCGTGCGCGATGATCACGTAGGTGAGGCCCAGCTCGTCCTGGAGGTCGTCCAGGAGGTTCACGACCTGCGCCTGGATCGACACGTCGAGCGCGGAGACCGGCTCGTCGGCCACCACGAGCTTCGGCTTCAGCGCGAGCGCCCGGGCGATGCCGATGCGCTGGCGCTGGCCGCCGGAGAACTCGTGCGGGTAGCGGTTGTAGTGCTCGGGGCTGAGGCCGACGCGCTCCAGCATCTCCTGGACGGTCTTCTTCAGCCCGCCGGGCGGGGTGACGCCCTGGAGCTTGAACGGCGCGCCGATGATCGTGCCGATGGTGTGGCGCGGGTTCAGCGAGGAGTACGGGTCCTGGAAGATCATCTGGACGTCGCGGCGCAGCGGCCGCATCTTCGCGGTGCCCAGGTGCGTGATGTCCGTGCCCTGGAACTCCACACGCCCGCTGGTGGGTTCGAGCAGGCGCGTGATGAGGCGGCCCATGGTCGACTTGCCGCAGCCGGACTCACCGACGACACCGAGCGTTTCCCCGGAGCGCACGTCGAAGGAGAGGCCGTCGACGGCCTGCACGGCCGCGACCTGGCGCTGGAGCAGCCCCTTCTTGATGGGGAAGTGCTTGACCAGGTTCTCGACCTTGAGCAGCGTCTCCGCGGGCCGCGCCGCCGAGGGCGCCTTCGCCTGCTCCGGGATCGTCATCTGTTCGGCTTTCTCTGGCACAGCGGCTGCGTCCGGCGCCGCGTCACGTTTCTCGGTCACAGCTTCGGCGCAATCTCTTCGGTCCAGATCCGGGTGCGCTCCTCGCGCGACATGTGGCAGGCCGAGAAGTGGCCGGCGCCGACCTCGCGCAGTTCGGGGCGCTCCGTGCGCGTGATCTGGTCCTTGGGCACGTCGGCGTAGGGGCAGCGCGGGTTGAAGGCGCAGCCGCTCGGCAGGTTGATGAGGCTGGGCGGGGAGCCCTTGACCGGGACGAGGCGCTCGGTCTCCTCGCGGTCGATGCGCGGCATCGAGCCGAGCAGGCCCCAGGTGTAGGGGTGCTGGGGCTCGTAGAAGACCTGCTGGGCCGAGCCGCGCTCGACGCAGCGGCCGCCGTACATCACGAGGAGCTCGTCGGCCATCTCCGCGACGACGCCCAGGTCGTGCGTGATCATGATGACCGCGGAGCCGAACTCCTTCTGCAGGTCCCTGATCAGGTCCAGGATCTGGGCCTGGACGGTCACGTCGAGCGCCGTCGTGGGCTCGTCGGCGATCAGCAGCTCCGGGTTGTTGACCAGCGCCATCGCGATCATCGCGCGCTGGCGCATGCCGCCGGAGAACTCGTGCGGGTAGGAGTCCACGCGCTTGTCCGGCTGCGGGATGCCGACCCGGTCGAGCATCTCGATGGCGCGCTTGCGGGCGGCCTTCTTGTCCACGTCGTGGTGGACCCGGTACGCCTCGGTGATCTGCTTGCCGATGGAGTAGTACGGGTGCAGCGCCGACAGCGGGTCCTGGAAGATCATGGCCATCTCGCGGCCGCGCAGCTTGCGCACCTCGTCCGGCGGCGCGCTCAGCAGCTCGGTGCCGTTCAGCCAGATCTCGCCGGAGAGCTGCGCCCGGCGGCGGCCGTACTGTCCGGCGGTGTGCAGGCCGAGGATGCCGAGCGAGGTGACGGACTTGCCGGAGCCGGACTCGCCGACGATGCCGAGGGTGCGGCCCTTCTCCAGCGAGAAGCTGAGCCCGTCGACGGACTTGACCAGGCCGTCGTCGGTCGGGAAGTGCACCTTCAGGTCGCGGACCTCGAGGAAGGCGGTGGGGGCGGCGGAGCCGGTGGTGGGCTCGCCCACCACGGCACCGCTCTTGCTCAGTTCGGTCATCCCAGCCTCACTCGCGGGTCGATGACGGCGTACAGGAGGTCGACGACGAGGTTGGCGACGGCGATGGCGAGGGCCGCGCACAGCGTGACGCCGAGGATGACGGGCAGGTCCTTGCTGCCGATGGCCCTGACCGCCTCCAGGCCGAGGCCCGGCAGGTTGAAGGTGGACTCGGTGAGGACGGCGCCGCCCATGAGCACACCGAGGTCGAGGCCGAAGACGGTGAGGATCGGCGTCATCGCGGAGCGCAGGGCGTGCCGGCGGATGACGACGGACTCGCCGAGGCCCTTGGCGCGCGCGGTGCGGATGTAGTCCTCGCCGAGGACCTCCAGCATGGTGGCGCGGGTGAGACGCGCGTACATCGCGGCGTTGAGGAAGGCGAGCACGATCCAGGGCAGGATCAGCGTCTGGAACCAGACGTCGATGCTGTCGTCCGTGCTGAGGCTGTCGGCGATCTTCACCCAGCCCAGGTTGTGGACGAAGATGCCCATCGCGACCATGCCGGTGAAGAAGACGGGCAGGGAGACGCCGCCGAGGGCGGTGGTCATCGCGGCGCGGTCCCAGACGGTGCCGCGCTTGAGGGCGGAGACGACACCGGTGGCGACACCCGCGGCGAGCCACAGGACGCAGGCGCCGGCGGCGAGCGCGCCGGTGACCGGCAGGGCTTCCTTGAGGGTGTCCCAGACGGGGGCCTCGGTGCGGAAGGAGTAGCCGAAGCAGGGCGCCGGGCAGTGCGTGACGTCGCTGCCGTTGGCGTAGTCCCGGCCCATCGGGATGCCCTTGATGAAGTCCCAGAACTGGACGATCAGCGGGTCGTCGAGGCCCAGCTTGGTCCGGATGCCCGCGAGCTGCTCGGCTCCGGCCTGCTTTCCGGCGAAGAGGACGGCGATGTCCTGGCCCGCCCACTTGGGCAGCATGAAGAAGACGGTGAAGGTCGCGAGCAGTACGACCAGCACCATGATGACTACGGCGATCAGGCGCCGGATGAGATAAGCAAGCACTGTGCGCGGCCCGGCGGTGGCCCCCAGGCCCCCTTGTGGGGGACCGGGAGGCCACCGCCCGGGGCCATCACCTGCCCTTCGGACTGGCGGGTATCGGCGGCGGTGTGACGGTCAATCAGCTACGGGAGCGTGCGACGACGGGTGCCACGGCGGGGGTGGCCCGCCCGCCGTGGCGGTGCTGCGACGGCCTGGTTACTTCTGGACGCCCAGCGAGACGTAGTCGTACCGGCCGTTGTAGGCGTCGGACATGTAGGCGTTGGTCAGCCGCGGCCCGCGCCAGGTGATGTTCTTCTCGTACAGGAACGGCATCCAGTCGGCCTGGTCGAGGATGCGCTTGTCGAGCTGCTTGTAGATCTCACCGGCCTTGACCGGGTCGGTCTCCGCGATCGCCTTGTCGAAGAGCGCGTCGACCTTCTTGTCCTTGATCTGCGACTCGTTGTAGTTGCCGTTCTCGACCAGGAAGCGGGAGTCGAACAGCGGCTGCGCGTAGCCCTGGCCGGACGGGAAGTCGGGGCCCCAGCCGGACATCTGCATGCTGTAGCCGCGCTTCTTCACCACGGACGGGGAGCCGGTGATGCTGGCGGAGTCGGCGCCGTCGAGGGACTCGACGTCGACGTTGATGCCGACCTTCTTGAGCTGGGCCTGCAGCGCCTCGGCGGCGTCGACCTCACCCGGGTTGTTGTTGCGGGCGGTGAGCTTGGCGCTGAAGCCGTTCGGCTTGCCGCACTTCTTCAGCTCGTCCTTGGCCTTGGCCGGGTCCGGCTTGCCGTTGCGGGCCAGGACGCCGTACGGGTCGTAGTCGCTGTGGCCCGGGATCGCCTTCGGGAAGGTGCTGTTGGCGATCTCACCGGCGGCGAGCTTGCCGCCGCGGGTCTGCTGCAGGCCCGCGAAGTCGGTGCCGTAGAAGACGGCCTTGCGGCAGTGGACGTTGTTGAACGGCTCCGCCGTGTGGATCAGGGCAACATAGCGCACGAAGGACGTGTGCATGTTGTCGACGCTGCCCTTGTGCTTCTGCACGGCGGTGACGCGGCCCGACTGGGTCATGCCGGTGCCGTTGAGGTCGACGTCGTAGTCGCCGGCCATCAGGCGCTTGTCGTTCTCCTCCAGGTTGGCGGAGATCGTCACGTCGATCTTGTCCGGCAGCGCCGGGCGGATCGGGTCCGAGGACTTCTTCCACTTGTCGTTGCGGACCAGGACGATCTTCTTGCCGGGCTTGTACGTCTGGAACTTGTACGGGCCCGAGGAGAACGGCCGCGAGGTGTACTTGGCCTTGGTGTCCTTCGCCGCCTTCACCGGGGAGCCGGACGGCATCGCGAGGAACTGCTCGAAGTCACCGTTGCGCTTGGGCAGCTTGAAGATGATGGTCTTGTCGTCGGGCGTCTCGATCGCCTTCAGACCGAGCTTGTCCTTCGACTTGTCCTTGTACGGGCCCGGGTACTCGCCCTTGGGGTCGAGCGCCTGGCGCAGGTAGCCGGGGCCGCCGGTGATGGTGTCCTTGGCCCAGATGCGCTCGATGCCGTACTTGATGTCCTTGGAGGTCAGCGGCGAGCCGTCCTCCCACGTGAGCCCGTCGCGCAGCTTGTAGGTGTAGGTCTTGCCGTCGGCCGAGATCTTCGCGGTGGACTCGGCCAGGTCCGGCACCAGCTTCGTGCTCGCCTTGCCCGGCTTGGTGTCGTACGACACCAGCTGGCGGGTGTAGAAGCGCATGAAGTCCCAGGACATGCCGTAGTAGGCGCGCTGCGGGTCGGCCGAGTCGAGGTCCTGCTTGCCGACCATGCGCAGGGTGCCGCCCGTCTTCTTGGACGGGTTGGCGACCTTGTTCAGGGCGGCGTTGTAGCCGGCGCCCTTGCCGTCACCGTCGCCGTCGCCGTCGCCGCCGCCGCAGGCCGTGGTGGTCACCAGCGCCGCGACGACGAGGGCCGCACCAGCGGTGAGCCGCCGTTTCGGGGAAACTGTGGGCATTTTCTCGCAACCTCCGAGATTCGCGGTCCTGGGCTTGTCGCTGCCGAAGAACCATGGAAAGAGCCACCTGACCAGCGGCCGGGGCAAGTCGGTTGGGGACTGCTAGCGGGTTCCCTTGGGGTCGAGCGCGTCGCGCAGACCGTCCCCGAAGAGGTTGAAGGCGAGCACCGTGATGAAGATCGTCACACCCGGGAAGACCATGAACATCGGGTCGTGCTCGTACGTTTCGAGGGCGTCCCGCAGCATGCCGCCCCAGGACGCGGTCGGCGGCTTGACCCCCGCGCCGAGGAAGCTGAGGGCCGCCTCGGTCAGGATGTTCGTGGGGATCATCAGTGTCGCGTAGACGGTGATCGGGGCGACCAGGTTCGGCAGCAGCTCCTTGAACAGGATGTGCCGCCGGCCGCCGCCGAGGCTCTTGGCCGCCTCGACGTACTCGCGCTCGCGCAGCGAGAGGGTCTGCCCGCGCACGATGCGGCCGATGTACGGCCAGCCGAAGAAGCCGATGACCAGGACGAGGATCGCGACGCGCACGCTCGTCCCCTGCAGGCCGAGGAAGTCGTCGGGCAGCACCGAGACCAGGGAGATGATGAACAGCAGCTGCGGGAAGGAGAGCAGCACGTCCATCACGCGGCTGATCAGGGCGTCGACCCAGCCGCCGAAGTAGCCGGCGATGATGCCGAAGAGGGTGCCGAGCACGACGGCGACGATCGCGGCGAGGAAGGCCACGAGCAGCGAGATGCGGGCGCCGTAGACGATCCGGCTGAACACGTCACGGCCCTTGTTGGGCTCGACGCCGAAGAGGAAGTCGCCGCTCACGCCGCCGAACGCGCCCTTGGGCAGGTTCGTCAGCTCGTCCAGCTCCTCCTGGTGGAAGTCGTTCGGCGGATGCCCGAGCAGGCTGACGATCAGAGGGGCGAACACGGCCACCAGGACCAGGAGCAGCACGGTGATCCCGCCCGCGAGGGCGACCTTGTCCCGCTTGAGCCGGTTCCAGGCGATCTGCTTGAGGGACCGCCCCTCGACCTTCTTCACCCCTGCACCGGCTGCGGGAGCGACGTCCTCCGTGGGTTCCGCGTCCGCAGGTGTGTCATGCAATGGCGCCGTCATCGTGGCAGGGACCCCTCTCAACCGGCGGTGACCGGCCCGCACTTGCCGCTGTAGCGACGTGATCAGTCCGTCGTACACAGGGGCGAAGGCCCCTTGGAGCGGGAGTCTTCAACGGGGTCGTGATCTGTTACCAGACTTGTCGGGGAATGGATGCGCAACCGTGATGCTGATCGAGGTGTTCCGTTATCCGGACGAGACTGAACGCCGTACGAACACGGGGCAGTTGGGGGCCAAGGCACCACGCGGGCCCATTAGGTCACTCCGGCCTCAGATGCGGACATCGTGCACGGAGGCGCTGATCAGGCCGGTGCGGCCAAGCGGAATCCGGCCACTGTCCTGTTCTCCGCGGCCGGCGCGCGGAGGGGATTCCGCGGATTGCCGCGGGTGCCGTGGGTGCTGCGGGTTCCTCCGGGAACGCCTCAGTACTGCGCGGGGTAGCCGTATCCGCCCGCGGCGGGGGCGGGGGCCGCCTGGGCGTCGCGGTCGTAGAACGGGCGGGTGTGGGCGCGCAGCCACATCGCGACCGGGTCGTGCGGGTCGGCCATCGCGACCGTCGACACGGGCAGGCCCTCGGGGACGGCGCCGATGGACTTCTGCATCATCGCGCGCACGGCGTCCACCGACGCGGGCGAGGTGTCGTACACGTCCAGGCCGATGGCCAGGTACGGGGCGCCGAGGGCGGGCTGCACCCAGGCCCGGCGCAGCGCACGGACCGCCGGGGTGCGGTGCGCGGTCTGGGTCAGCAGCGCGTAGAACTGCGGGAGTTCTATGGTCGGCTCGGTGAGGCGCAGCGGGCCCGCGGGGTGCAGGTCGAGGCCGCAGGCGAGGCGTCGCAGATCGAGCCAGGGGACGCCGACGCCGCCGCCGGGGGCGTGCGGGTTGAGCCACAGGCCGTAGTGGTCGGGGTATAGGGCGCGGGCCACGTCGAGGCCGCCGACGACCTCGTAGCCGCGGTTCCAGCCGCTGGCCGAGAGCTCCTGGGCCGAGGTCACGCAGGGGGCGTAGCCGTGTCCCTCGACCTCCATGTTGCCGTACTGGGCGTCGGGGGAACCGGCCTGGCCGTGCCAGAGCAGCATCCACACCTTGCCCTCGGCGAGCGCGCCCAGGAGCGCCTCGTACGCGTCATAGCGCCCCGGCGTCACCTGGCGCAGCATCTGCTCGACCTTTCCGGCCGCAGCCGTGCCCGACGCGCTCACCCGTAACCGCCCCTTCGCGACATGCCTGCGCGGCCGTCGGCCGACCGCGTGATGCCTCCCAGCTTAAGCGGGCGGGGCGCCTTGGGAGTGGGCCCGGGCGCACGCGCCCCCCTCGCGGGGGCCGCGTTCCGGGGACCGGGGCTCCGGCCCGGCGCGGCCCCGTCGACCGGCCTTCGGCCTCGTCCTCGAGCGCCGGACGGGCTGGATCTCCTCGCCGGGCGAGGACGAGCCGCGGAGCGGTGACAACCGGGGCGCAGGGCCCCTCAGGGTGCCGTGAAGAAGGGCCGGACCCGGCTCCGCATCCAGTCGCCCACCGGGTCCTGGGCCACGTCGAGGAGGACCAGGTTGACCGGCCAGGGGGTCGCGGCCTCGGTCAGGGCCCGGGAGAGGGCGCGCATGGGCAGGTCGCGGGCGTCGCCCTCCCAGGAGGAGAGCTCGACGCCGACGAAGAGCGTGGGCTCCTCGTCCTCGACGGTGGCGAGGCAGCGGCGCGCGGTGAGCACCACGCCGGCCGCCTCGAACTCCCGTGAGGCGGCGGAGAGGAAGTCCACCGGGTCGTCCTGCCAGTCGGGCTCGTAGAGCCTGACCCGGCCCCCGGTCGCCGGGCCGTCCAGCTCCGTGCGCCCCACCCGGCACAGCGCCGCCACCGCGGCGGGCGGCAGCGGCACCGCCACCGTCCCCTCGGGGTTGAGCGCGATGCCCAGCTCCGGCTGGAGCCCGCGCGCGAACTCCACCGCGGGCGCCACCGTGCAGCTCATCCGACCCCCGGTGACCTGCTGGAACTGCTGCTCGGAGGTGAAGACCGGCACATAGGCCTGACCGTGCAGCTCCAGCGTCGGCAGGTCGAGGGTGGCGCTGTCGGGGCCGCCGCCGCCGGGCAGCGGGATCCACACCCGGCTGCGGCCGAGGACCTCGACGATCCGCGCGCCGGTCGCCTCGGAGGGCGGCGCGCCGAGCGAGGCCGCGAGGACCTCCTCCAGTTCGTTGGCGGGCCACCCGCCGTAGGGATGGGCGTGCGCGCGCCCCGGAACGTCCCCCGGAAACTCCCCCGGAAAGTCCATGTGTCTCGTACCCCTGCTCGACGTGCGGTCCTGCGGCCCGACCTTAACGCCGCCCGGTCCGGACGCCGCCGCGGCCCTCGCACCCGCCGCCGGGGCCGTCCCTCACTCCCCGTCGCCGGGCTCCGCGAAGCCGATCTCCCGCAGCGCCCCGGCGGCCTCCCGGTCGAGCAGCACCGCCGAGCCGCAGCCGCGCGGCGGCCGGCCGCGCTCGGCGTCGCGCACCAGGCGCCCGACGGTCCTGCGGTGGCGCGCGAAGGCGTACCGCGAGACGCCGCGGCCGCGCGAGTGCTGGCCGGCCAGGGCCACCGGGGCGGGCACGTCGAGCAGCAGCAGGTGCAGGGTCGCGCCGCGCCGGGCCGCGGCGCGGGCCAGCCAGCGGCGCACCCAGGGCTGCGTGCCGCAGTCGTGGACGACGACGCCCGAGCCCGCGCGCAGCTCCCGGCGCAGCCGCGCGTAGTGCGCGACGCGCACCAGCGGGCGGTAGAGCGCGTACGGGATTTGGCGCGGCATCCGGTCCGCCCAGCGGTCGCGGGTGTCCTGCGAGTCCACGCGCGGGCCCGCCACCGCGCGCCGCATCAGCGTGGACTTGCCGCTGCCGGGCAGCCCGGAGACCACTACCACGTCGCCCGCGGCGAACACCAGGCGGCGCGGGGCGCGCCCGGCGCGGGCCCGCAGGTCGCGGACGACGGGCCGCGGGTAGTGCCCGAGGGCCTCGCGCGCCCGGACGCCCGGCTGCGGTGGCAGCGCGACGCCCCCGCCGGGCAGCACCGCACCCGCCTCGGGCAGCGCGACGCCCGTCGTCGTCGCGTAAGCACTGCTCCTGCGCACCGTGATCGGCCTCCCCATGCGGCTCACGTCACTCGTCACCAGTACCTCTCCATCGAGTGTAAAGAGAAGGTAATGTCCTGCGAAGACGGCACCACGGCACTCCTTGGTTGCGGCTGTTGCGAAGCGGGGGCGCGTGCAATGATGTGCGCGCCAACTCCATACCGGCCGTTTGAATCCGCGCGGGAGAGTCCCCGACGACGCGTCCGCGTCCCGGGGCGCCGAAGGAGCAAGTTCCTCCCTTGAATCTCTCAGGCCCCGTACCGCGCGGGCGAGGCACATCTGAAAAGCGGGCCACACCCCCGGCCGACGGGGCGGCTCCACCCAAGGTGCAAGTCATGCCCCGTTATACGCGTGCGGCGTGGTGAACCTCTCAGGTTTATGACAGATGGGGAGGAAAGACCTCGCCCGTCATGCCCTGGAGCCTGTACTGATGAGTCAGACCGCACGTGGCCCCCGCCACACCGCCCTCGACGCCCTGCACCGCTCGCTCGGCGCCACCATGACCGACTTCGCGGGCTGGGACATGCCGCTGCGGTATGGCAGCGAGCGCGACGAGCACAACGCCGTGCGCACCAAGGCCGGCCTGTTCGACCTCTCCCACATGGGCGAGCTCACCGTCACCGGCCCCCAGGCCGTGGACCTGCTGAACCACGCGCTCGTCGGCAACATCGGCTCCGTCTCCGTGGGCCGTGCCCGGTACACCATGATCTGCCGGGAGGACGGCGGCATCCTCGACGACCTGATCGTCTACCGCCTCGCCGAGACCGAGTACATGGTCGTCGCGAACGCCTCCAACGCCCAGACCGTCCTGGACGCCCTCACCGAGCGCGCCGCGGGCTTCGACGCCGAGGTCCGTGACGACCGCGACGCCTACGCCCTGATCGCCGTCCAGGGTCCCGAGTCCCCCGGAATCCTCAAGGCAGTCACCGACGCCGACCTGGACGGCCTGAAGTACTACGCGGGCCTGCCCGGCACCGTCGCGGGCGTCCCCGCCCTGATCGCCCGCACCGGCTACACCGGCGAGGACGGCTTCGAGCTGTTCGTCGCCCCCGAGCACGCCGAGAGGCTGTGGCAGGCGCTGACGGAGGCCGGCGCCCCCGCCGGGCTCGTGCCGTGCGGCCTGTCCTGCCGGGACACGCTGCGCCTGGAGGCGGGCATGCCGCTGTACGGCAACGAGCTGACGACGTCGCTCACGCCGTTCGACGCGGGCCTGGGCCGGGTGGTGAAGTTCGACAAGACCTCGCACGGCGACGACTTCGTGGGCCGCGACGCCCTGGCCGCCGCGGCCGAGCGCGCCGAGTCCGCGCCCCCGCGCAAGCTCGTCGGCCTGGTCGCCGAGGGCCGCCGGGTGCCGCGCTCGGGCATGTCCGTCGTCGTGGACGGCGAGGTCGTCGGCACGGTCACCTCCGGCGCCCCGTCGCCGACCCTGGGCAAGCCGATCGCCATGGCGTACGTCGACGCCGCCCACGCCGAGCCCGGCACGGCGGGCGTGGCCGTCGACATCCGCGGCACCCACGAGCCGTACGAGGTCGTGGCGCTGCCGTTCTACAAGCGGCAGAAGTGACACCCGTCCCCTCCCGGGGCTGACCCGCGTCCGCCCCGGTCCGGGCAGCACGGGCCCGGCGCGTCACGGCCCCGGCCCGGACGTCCCGGGGCCCGGCGCGTCCGCCGTGTCCCGTGTGTCCCGTCTCACTCCGCAAGACTGCACATCCCCGCGTTCCTCAGCACACGCCCGCGTACAGGAGAATTCACGCCATGAGCAACCCCCAGCAGCTTCGCTACAGCAAGGAGCACGAGTGGCTGTCGGCCACCGAGGACGGCGTGGCGACCGTCGGCATCACGGAGCACGCCGCCAACGCGCTCGGTGACGTCGTCTTCGTCCAGCTCCCGGCGGTCGGCGACACGGTCACCGCGGGTGAGACCTGCGGCGAGCTGGAGTCGACCAAGTCGGTCAGCGACCTGTACTCCCCGGTCTCCGGTGAGGTCACCGAGGCCAACCAGGACGTCGTGGACGACCCGTCCCTGGTGAACTCGGCGCCCTTCGAGGGCGGCTGGCTCTTCAAGGTGCGCGTCGCGGAGGAGCCGGGCGACCTGCTCTCCGCCGACGAGTACACCGAGTTCTCCGGTAGCTGACTTCACACGGCGTAAGGACTGATCTTCCGATGTCGCTTCTGAACACCCCTCTCCACGAGCTCGACCCGGACGTCGCCGCCGCCGTCGACGCCGAGCTGAGCCGCCAGCAGTCCACCCTCGAGATGATCGCCTCGGAGAACTTCGCTCCGGTCGCCGTCATGGAGGCCCAGGGCTCCGTCCTCACCAACAAGTACGCCGAGGGCTACCCGGGCCGCCGCTACTACGGCGGCTGCGAGCACGTCGACGTGGTCGAGCAGATCGCGATCGACCGCATCAAGGAGCTCTTCGGCGCCGAGGCCGCCAACGTCCAGCCGCACTCGGGCGCGCAGGCCAACGCGGCCGCGATGTTCGCGCTGCTCAAGCCGGGCGACACGATCATGGGCCTGAACCTCGCGCACGGCGGGCACCTGACCCACGGCATGAAGATCAACTTCTCCGGCAAGCTCTACAACGTGGTCGCCTACCACGTCGACGACGAGACCGGCCAGGTCGACATGGCCCAGGTCGAGGCGCTCGCCAAGGAGCACCGCCCGAAGCTGATCGTCGCGGGCTGGTCGGCCTACCCCCGCCAGCTCGACTTCGCCGCCTTCCGCCGGGTCGCGGACGAGGTCGGCGCGTACCTCATGGTCGACATGGCGCACTTCGCCGGCCTGGTGGCGGCGGGCCTGCACCCCTCCCCCGTCCCGCACGCGCACGTGGTCACCACCACGACGCACAAGACCCTCGGCGGCCCGCGCGGCGGTGTGATCCTGTCCACGCAGGAGCTCGCCAAGAAGATCAACTCCGCGGTCTTCCCCGGCCAGCAGGGCGGCCCCCTGGAGCACGTCATCGCGGCCAAGGCGGTCTCCTTCAAGGTGGCGGCCTCGCCCGAGTTCAAGGAGCGCCAGGAGCGCACCCTGGAGGGCGCGAAGATCCTCGCCGAGCGCCTGGTCCAGGACGACGTCAAGGAGCACGGCGTCTCCGTCCTGTCCGGCGGTACGGACGTGCACCTGGTCCTGGTCGACCTGCGCCACTCCGAGCTGGACGGCCAGCAGGCCGAGGACCGCCTCCACGAGGTCGGCATCACGGTCAACCGCAACGCCGTCCCGAACGACCCGCGCCCGCCGATGGTCACCTCCGGCCTGCGCATCGGCACCCCGGCCCTGGCCACCCGCGGCTTCACGGCCGAGGACTTCCGCGAGGTCGCCGACGTCATCGCGGAGACCCTCAAGCCGGGCTTCGACGCCGAGGCGCTCAAGGCCCGGGTGACCGCCCTGGCCGAGAAGCACCCGCTGTACCCCGGCCTGAAGTAATTTCGTACGCTTTAGTTCGTACGTACGAAACATCGGGGCACCCCGCACACTGGACAGTGAGCTGGGGTGCCCCGCACCGCGTCCCGCGCCCGCAGCACCCGCACGACCCGCACGACCTGTACGACCTGTACCTCTGCACCGCCCGGCAGACGACGGCGTCTACCAACCACCATTGGAGTTCTCTCGTGGCCATCTCGGTCTTCGACCTGTTCTCGATCGGCATCGGCCCGTCCAGCTCCCACACGGTCGGCCCGATGCGCGCCGCGCACATGTTCGCCCGGCGCCTGAAGAACGAGGGCCTGCTGGCCCACACCGCCTCCGTCCGGGCCGAGCTCTACGGCTCCCTCGGCGCCACCGGCCACGGCCACGGCACGCCCAAGGCCGTGCTGCTCGGCCTGGAGGGCGAGTCCCCGCGCACCGTGGACGTGGAGACGGCCGACGACCGCGTCGAGCGGATCAAGGCCTCCGGCCGGCTGAACGTCCTCGGCATGCACGAGATCGGCTTCGACTTCGACGAGGACCTGGTGCTGCACCGCCGCAAGGCGCTGCCGTACCACGCGAACGGCATGACGGTCGCCGCCCACGACGGTGACGGCGCGCTGCTCCTGGAGAAGACGTACTACTCGGTCGGCGGCGGCTTCGTGGTCGACGAGACCGTGCTCCAGCAGGAGGGCGCCGAGGGCGAGAACCCGATCGTGCCCGACGACACGGTCCTGAAGTACCCCTTCCGCACCGGTGACGAGCTGCTGCGCCTCTCCGCCGAGACCGGCCTGTCCATCTCCGCCCTGATGCTGGAGAACGAGAAGGCCTGGCGCACCGAGGACGAGATCCGCGCGGGCCTGTTGGACATCTGGCGCGTCATGCAGGCCTGCGTGTCCCGCGGCATGTCCCGCGAGGGCATCCTGCCCGGCGGCCTCAAGGTCCGCCGCCGCGCCGCCCACTCCGCCCGCCAGCTCCGCGCCGAGGGCGATCCGCAGGCCCACGCCATGGAGTGGATCACGCTGTACGCGATGGCGGTGAACGAGGAGAACGCGGCCGGCGGCCGGGTGGTCACCGCCCCCACCAACGGCGCGGCCGGGATCATCCCCGCGGTCCTGCACTACTACATGAACTTCGCGGCCGGCGGCGCCTCCGAGACCGAGAAGGAGGACGGCGTCGTCCGCTTCCTGCTCGCCGCCGGGGCCATCGGCATGCTCTTCAAGGAGAACGCCTCCATCTCCGGCGCCGAGGTCGGCTGCCAGGGCGAGGTCGGCTCCGCCTGCTCCATGGCGGCGGGCGCCCTCGCCGAGGTGCTCGGCGGCTCCCCCGAGCAGGTGGAGAACGCCGCCGAGATCGGCATGGAGCACAACCTCGGCCTGACCTGCGACCCGGTCGGCGGCCTCGTCCAGATCCCCTGCATCGAGCGCAACGGCATGGCCGCGGTGAAGGCCGTGACCGCCGCCCGCATGGCCCTGCGCGGCGACGGCTCGCACAAGGTCTCCCTGGACAAGGTCATCAAGACGATGAAGGAGACCGGGGCCGACATGAGCGTGAAGTACAAGGAGACCGCGCGGGGCGGCCTCGCGGTGAACATCATCGAGTGCTGAGCCCTCTCCGGGGCCCTGGCCGGGGCGGCTCGGCCAGGGCGCGGCCATGGTGGGCGGCCAGGGGCGCGGCCAAGGTGGGCGGCCAGGGGGCGCGGAAAACCGTGGACGGGCCCGCGGAAGATCACGTACTGTGTGGCTCCACGCCCTGAGACGGATGGAAGGAGGCGAGTGCCGTGCGGTTCACACCTTTTCAGCGCTCCCTCTTCCGCTGTCCCGGCGTGGTTCGTCAGTTCTGAGGTTCTGACCGGGAGCGCTCCAAGCAGCCTGTATCCCGGAGGAATCCATGACCGATCCGGTCATCCGCGCGCTCTCCGCGAGCGACGCCCATCTCTTCGACGCACTCCCCGACCCCCTGGGCGCCCGTGAGGGCCACCGGCGTACCCGGTTCCGCCCCGACTGGAAGCGCGTCGCCCTGCGCGACGGCGAGGTCGTCGCGCGCGGCGCGTGGTGGGGCGGCCCCGACGACTCGGAGCCCGTCAACATCAACTGGTTCGACGTGGCCGAGGGCGAGGAGGAGGCAGGGGCCGAGCTCCTGCGCTCCGCCCCCTGGCGGGTCGAGCTCGAGATCAACCTGCCCGGCGACTGGCGGGACGAGCCCGGCCTGCGCGCCTGCGCCGAGACCCGCTTCACCGCCGCGCGAGCGGCGGGGTACGAACTCCTGGTGGAGCGCTTCCTGTACCGCTGGACCCCGGAGCGGGGCCTGCCCGAGCGGCCGGGTCGCCTGCGCTTCAGCGCCGAACCCGACGACACCGTGTTCTTCGACGCCCTGCGCCGCATCCACTCCGCCACGCTGGACGCCCACGCGCTGAAGGCCATCGGGGAGGGCGGCCTCGACCAGGCCGCCCAGGAGGAGCTCGACTTCTTCCACTGGTGCCCCTCCCCGCGGGAGTGGTGGCAGACCGCGTACACGCCGGAGGGCGACCTGGCCGGCATCCACATCCCGGCCCACAACCCCTCCGGCCCGACCATCGGCTTCATCGGGGTCGTCCCGGAACAGCGCGGTCGCGGCTACGCCTACGACCTCCTCGCGGAGTGCACCCACTTCCTCGTCGAGCGGGGCGCGGAGTTCATCAGCGGAGCGACGGACCGGGGCAACCTCCCCATGGCCGCGAACTTCGCCAAGGCGGGCTTCCCCGTCGTCCGTGAACGCCACAACTTCCACCCGGCGGGCCGAGCGGCCTAGCGAGGAGCAGTACGCGGCGAGCAGCACGCGGTGAGCGGTCCGGCCCGAAGACAGGCCCGGACCGCTCGCCGGCGCCCGGCATCTGCCCACCGACCGGCAGGGCTCCCGGCCGGTGCGCGAGGTCAGTTGTGGGCGATCAGTGACTCCACCAGTCCGGCGCGGGTGTTCGGGAAGTCCATCGGGACGATGCCGAGCCCGCGCCAGCCGCGTCCCTCCGGGCTCTCCAGGAGGGAGTGCGTCCGCGGGTTGAGGGTGTCGGAGTTCCAGCGCGGCGGCAGCCCGGCCGCCGTGGACACGAAGTTGATGTACTGCTTCCCGGGCTGCCGCACGGCCTCGCGGAACTGCTCCTCGATCTTCGGGTACTTGGCGGCGGGGGCGGCGTTCCAGTCGTCCTGGATGTCGAAGACGGTGCCGTCGCCCCACCGGATGCCGCCGGGCAGCCCGCCGTTGTCGGCGATGAGCACGACCTTCCCGCGGGCGTCGCCGAGGCGCGGCCAGGTGTCGCCGATGTGGAGGAGCGACCGCCAGCCGCGGCGGTCGAGGTAGTCCTCGAAGATCGCGCCGAACGCGGTGTCGCTCGCCTCCGAGTACTCCTGCTTGACCCGCATCAGCACGGTCTCCGTGGGCTGCCCGCGCAGGAAGTCCCGGCAGGCGCCGAGGACGTCGTCGAAGTTGAGGTGCTGGTAGAAGGCCCCGTGGTGGACGGTGAAGGAGCCCTCGAAGGCCCGGCACCGGATGTCCAGGAAGCGTATGCCGGACGCCAGTTGCTGCCCCAGGGTCGTGTTCTGGCACTCCACCCACCACCCGCCGAAGCGGGCGCCGGAGTCGTGCGTGCCGGGGATCGTGAGCCGCTGCAAGGGAGTCGCGGAGTCCACCGCCGCCAGCCACGCGCGGACGTCGAGCGGCCGGGCGGCCGCTCGCGTGGCGGAGGTGCCGACGAGCGCGGCGGAGGCGGTGGCGCCGACCGTGGTGAGGAAGGCGCGACGGCTGAGGGCCATGGGGCTCCCCTGGGGGTGGGGGGTGTGGGAAGAGCCCTCAAGTATGGATGCCGGGGCTTGATTCGGGGAACGGTCAATCCACCGTCAACATTTCACGTTTCACCGACCGCCGGGACGAACCCCCCACCGCGCCCCCGGCGGCCCCTCCCCTCCCCTCACCCGCTTCCCCGTACCCTCCCTCCCCCCACTCCCGGAGGCCACCCCATGCTGCGCGGCATCGACGTGAGCTCCCATCAGTCGTCGTTCTCCACGGAGGGCATCTCCTTCGTCATCGTCAAGGCGACGGAGGGCCGCTCCTACATCAACCCCCGCCTCTCCGCCCAGACCAAGCGCGCCCGCGACGCCGGCTGCGTCGTCGGCTTCTACCACTTCCTGTGGCCGGGCAACATCACGGCCCAGGCGGAGTACTTCGTGGCCAAGGCCCCGGAGAAGGCGGGCGAGTTCCTGGCCGTGGACTGGGAGTGGACGGGCGACCACACGGCGGCCACGAACGCGGAGAAGGACCGTTTCATCAAGGAGGTGAAGCGGCTGCGCCCGGGCCACCGGACCCTGCTGTACACGAACCGCGACTTCTGGCTCAACCGCGACACGACGTCGTACGCCGGCGACGGCCTCTGGATCGCCGACTACGTCACCGCGGGCAAGCCCCGCATCCGCGCCAGGTGGCGCATCCACCAGTACACGTCGACACCGCTGGACAAGAACGTGGCGGACTTCCCCGACCAGACCGCGATGCGCGACTGGGCCACCCCCTGACCCGGCCCCGGCCGCCGTCAGGACCGGCGGGCGAACTTCCCCAGGGTCGCTTCCAGTTCCGCTCGTGCCGTGCGTTCCGCCGTGTCGGGGTCGCCCGCCTCGACCGCGCGGACCAGGGCCTCGTGGGCGGCGTCACCGTGGTCGGTCTCCTCCCGGCGGACGTCGATCAGCTCCAGGAGGCCGACGAGGCCCTGCCGCAGCGCGGGGAGGAACTCGGCGAACAGGTCCGTCAGGACGGGGTTGTGCGCGGCCGCCACCACGGTGGCGTGCAGGGCGATGTCGGCGTCGACGAAAGCCGCGTCGCCGCCGGGTGCCGCGGCCCGGCGGGCGGCGAGGGCGGCGTGCATCGCCGCGACGTCCTCGGGCGTGCGCCGCCGCGCAGCCAGCCGTGCGGCCTGGACCTCGACGAGGGCCCGTACCTCGTACACGTCCTCGATCGCCGCCCGGCGCAGCCGCGTCGGCCAGTCCTCGACCGGCTCGGTGGCGGTGACGAAGACGCCGGCGCCCTGCCGCGCCTGTACGAGCCCGGCCCCGGCGAGCGCGCGCAGGGCCTCGCGGACGGTGGAGCGGCCGACGCCGAGCTCCTTCGCGAGGGTCGTCTCGCCCGGGAGCTTCGTCCCCACGCCCCAGTGGCCCGCGGTGATGTGCTCGCGCAGCCGCTCCGTGGCCTGTTCGACGAGCGGGCTCGGGCGCAGGGCGCCGCCGAGCGAGGACGGCGCGGAGGACTTGGCTGGGGTCACGCGGCGAGTGTACGCACCGCCCGGCACCTCCGGCGTTACTCGTCTGAGGAGTACTTGTCTGAGGAGCTGAGGTCTGCCTAGGGTGGTCCGCGTGATCGCGTATCCCTGGAACCCGCAGCGCCCCGGCCCCATGCCCGCGCACCGCTACCTCCCGTTCGACCGGCGTGTCGACGTCCCGCTCCAGGACCGGAGCTGGCCCTCGGCCACGCTCACCCAGGCGCCGCTCTGGGTCCCCGTCGACCTGCGCGACGGCAACCAGGCCCTCGCCGAGCCGATGGACCCCGCGCGCAAGCGGCGCCTGTTCGACCTGCTCGTGTCGACGGGGTTCAAGGAGATCGAGGTCGGCTACCCGTCGGCGAGCCGCGCGGACTTCGACTTCGTGCGCCACCTCGTGGAGTCGACCCGCTCCGGGGCCGTGCCGCCGGACGTGACGCCCGTCGTCTTCACCGCGGCCCGCGACGACCTGATCGACCGGACCTTCGAGGCGATCGACGGCCTGCCGCGCGCGGTGGTGCACCTGTACATCGCCACCTCACCGGTGTGGCGCGACGTCGTGCTCGGCCGGGACCGCGCCGCCGTGGCCGCCACCGCGCGCCGGGCGGCGGCGCGCATGGCGCGCCTCGCGGACGCCCGCCCGGACGCGGACATCCGCTTCCAGTTCGCCCCGGAGACCTTCAACCTCACCGAGCCCGACTACGTCCTGGAGCTGTGCGACGGGCTCACGGAGCTGTGGGACGCGTGCCCCGAGCGGCCCGTCACGCACAACCTCCCGGCCACCGTCGAGATCGCCACGCCCAACGTGTACGCCGACCAGATCGAGTACATGCACCGGCACCTGGCCCGGCGCGACCACGTCATCCTGTCGGTCCACCCGCACAACGACCGCGGCACCGGCGTCGCCTGCGCCGAGCTGGCGCTGCTCGCGGGTGCCCAGCGCGTCGAGGGCTGCCTGTTCGGCAACGGCGAGCGCACCGGCAACGTCGACCTGGTGACGCTCGCGCTGAACCTGTACGCGCAGGGCGTCGACCCGATGCTCGACCTGTCGGACATCGACGCGGTGCGCGAGGTCGTCGAGCACTGCAACCGCCTGCCCGTGCACCCGCGCCACCCCTACGCGGGCGACCTCGTGCACACCGCGTTCTCCGGCACCCACCAGGACGCCATCAGCAAGGGCCTGACCCACCACGCCAAGCGGGCCGCCGAGCTGGGCGTGGACCCGGGCGAGGCGCCCTGGAGCGTGCCCTACCTGCCGATCGACCCCGCCGACGTCGGCCGGACGTACGAGGCCGTGATCCGGGTGAACTCGCAGTCGGGCAAGGGCGGCACCGCGTACCTGCTGCGGACGCGCCACGGGCTCGACCTGCCGGGGCCGCTGCGCGCGGACTTCGCGGGGGTGGTGCAGGAGGCCACCGACGCCAGCGGCCGGGAGGCGAGCGCCGACGAGCTGTACGCCCTGTTCCGGCGCACGTATCTGGCGCCCGGGGAGCCCGAGAAGACCGAAGGGTCCGGGGAATCCGGGGAGTCCGGGGAGCCGAGCGGGTCCGGGGGGCCGGGTCCGGAGGGCGCGGTGGCGCTGCTGTCGTGGTCGGCGGACCGCTCCGCCGACGGCGCGCACCGGTTCGTGTGCACGCTGCGGGTGGGTGACCGCGCCGGTGACGTGGAGGGGCACGGCAACGGCCCGCTGTCCGCGTTCGCGGACGCGCTCGGCGCCGCCGGGGTCGCCGTCGACATCCTCGACTACGCCGAACACGCACTCGCCGCGGGCGGCGCGAGCGAGGCCGTGGCGTACGTGCGCTGCCGCGTCGGGGAGGCGGAGGCCTGGGGCGCGGGCGTGGACACCTCGGTGCTCACGGCGTCCGTACGCGCGGTGGTGGCCGCCGTGAACCGGGCCCGCGCCTGAGCCATACGGACGGGGGCCGTGGCTGGACCGAGCGCCGGGGGCCACACGCCCGGGGGCGTGCGGCGGGGATGTGCGGCGGGGGCGTGCGGCGGGGGTGTGCGGCGGGGGCCGCGCCCGACTGCCGGGCGCGGCCCCCGCTCCGCGCCGGCGCGCGGTGTTCAGGCCTTGTTCAGCCCGGCCCAGAACTCGTCGAAGGAGAGCAGCTTGTCCCCGTTCGCGTCCTTGGACTTGATGATGGCCTCGGCCACCGACTCGGTGACGTTCCAGTCCCCCATCTGGGCCATGGCGGACTTGTACTCCGCCGCCGTGATGTAACCGTCGCCGTCCGCGTCGAACCGGTCGAACTGCTTGCGTGCTTCCTCGATGTCCGCCACCGGGTCCACCCCTATCGTCGTACTTGTTGACGGGGGTTAGGGTAACGGCCGGTCCGGGGAGCGACTGCAAGGAGTACGGCCATGGCCTGCGCATCGGGGGTGCTCGCGGGGATTCTCGCCGCGGCGGCGCGCGGGGAGTTCCCGCCCGCGGACGGCGGCACGACCGTCGTGCCGCAGCCCTCCCCCCGTGACGCCGGGGTGCTCGCGTTCACGGCGCACACGGTCGTGTTCACCGACGAGGACCCGGCGTGGGTGCGGTCCACGGTGGCCGCCGTGGACTGCGACCCGCTGGCCGCGACGATGAGCCCGCGGTTCCTGCTGGCGTTCCAGGAGCGCACGGGCCGGGCCACGGACACCATCGACCTGCTGACGGTCGCCGACGCCCTGCCCGGGCCGCCCGACCCGGCGCTCGGCCTGCGCGAGCTGGACGAGGCCGGCCACCCGCGGGTGGTCCGCGCCCGCGGCCTGCGGGACGAGGTGCGGGTGTGGGTCTCGGCCGGGGGCGGGGTCCTCGTGCTCGGCCGGGGTGTGGCCGGGCGGTGGGAGGCCGCCGTGGAGGTCGACGAGGGCGCGCGGCACCGGGGGCTCGGGCGGGCGCTCGCCCTGGCCGCGCGGCACCTCGTACCCGCCGGTGACGTGGTGTGGGCCCAGCAGGCCGCGGGGAACGCCCGTGGCGTACGGGCGTTCCAGGCGGCGGGGTATCGGCCGGTGGGCGCGGAGGCCCTGTTCCTGGCCGGTTGACCGCGCCGTCGCGGAGCGCCCCGGACCCGCCCCGGCCCGCTCCGGGGGGCCACCCCGGCGCCCCGCCCTCGGCGGCCTTCAGACCGGGGCGCCCGGGAGGGCCGCCGTCAGCGGAAGATGCCGGTGTGGCCCAGGGAGTAGCGGCCCGGCTGGGGGTAGACCGCGAGGCCGTGGGGGCCGCCGCCGACGGGGATGCGGGCGACCTGGACACCGGTGCGGGTGTCGATGGCGTAGACCTCGGAGTCGTAGCGGCCGGAGAGCCACAGCGTGTTGCCGTCGGCCGAGACGCCGCCCATGTCCGGGCTGCCGCCGTCCGGCAGCCGCCACTTCTTCGTGAGCTTGTTCTTCGGGAAGTCGAAGACGGAGACCGTGCCCTCGCCGCGGTTGGAGACGTACATCTCGCGCGAGTCCCGGCCGACGTAGAGGCCGTGGCAGCCCTTGCCGGTGGGCAGCAGCTTCGGCTTGCCGAAGGTGTCGCCGTCCAGGACCCACATGCCGTCGGCCATCATGTCGGCGACGTAGAACTTCTTGCCGTCCGGGGAGATCTTGACGTCCTGCGGCATGGCCCCCTTGAAGGGGAGCTTCTGCTGCCCGACGACCTTCATGTCCTCCGTGTCGACCTTGAGCAGCTCGCCGCTGAACTCGCAGGAGACGATGAAGTAGCGGCCGTCGAGGGAGAAGTCGGCGTGGTTGACGCCGTAGCAGCTCACGGGGACGGTCTTCTTCCGCTTCATGGTGTGCGGGTCGCGGAAGACGAGTTCGCGGTCCATGGACGCCATGACGACCGCGTACTTGCCGTTGGGCGTGAAGTAGAGGTTGTACGGGTCGTGCACCTTGACGGGCTTGCCCGCCTCGCCGGTCTTCGGGTCGATGGGCGTGAGGGTGTGGCCGCGGTTGTTGTTGACCCAGAGCGTCTTCATGTCCCAGGAGGGCACGACGTGCTGCGGCTGGACGCCGACGGGGATGGTGTCGACCACCTCGTACGTCTTGGGGTCGATGACAGAGACGGTGTTGGAGTTGGTGTTGGGGACGTAGACGCGTGAGGGGAAGTCCTTGACCACCGGGGAGAGCTTGTTGGGGCGGTCGGCGGCGTAGACGTCCTTGGGGTCGAGGACGGGCGGCATGCCCGGCAGGCCGTGGATCTTCTTCGGCTCGGCGGGCCGGGGGGCGTGCCGGGTGGCGAGCGCCTCGTCGCGGCGGTCGCCGCGCTCGGTGCCGCAGCCCGCGAGCGCGGCGAGGACGGCGGTGGCGGCGGTGGCGGCGAGCAGGGCCCGGGCGCGGGCGGTGCGGGTCCGGCAGGGGCGCGGGGGCAGGGTGCGGGAGAGGTTCGGCATCAGGTGAGCAGCTCCGTGGTCGTGACCGCGCGCAGTCCGCGGCGGTGGAGTTCTTCCAGGACGGCGGGGAGCGCGGCGACCGTGTCCGCGTCGTACCCGAAGTGCAGGCTCACCACCGAGCCCGCACGGACCTCCGCGGCG
Source organism: Streptomyces sp. CC224B (assembly GCF_030010595.1). Classification (NCBI taxonomy): domain Bacteria; kingdom Bacillati; phylum Actinomycetota; class Actinomycetes; order Kitasatosporales; family Streptomycetaceae; genus Streptomyces; species Streptomyces sp. CC224B. The sequence continues at coordinate 55,893 of NZ_JASCXL010000045.1, forward strand.
ACCTTGCGGGTGATGGCCGGGGCGCCGGGCGAGGTGAAGTCGAGGGAGTCGACGTCGTACGACAGGACGTGCGGGTAGCCCGCGCGGCGGGCGAGGCGGGCGACGAGCGGGGTGGCGCGCGCCGCCCGCGAGGGGCGGAACCAGCTGCCGATGCCACCGGTGAGGCGGCGCAGGCGGTCGGCGCAGCCGGTGATCTCGGCGTAGGCCTCGGCTTCGGGCAGGGCGTTGACGGTGCGGTGGCTGAGCGTGTGGTTGCCCAGGTCGTGGCCGCCGTCGAGGACGCGGCGGGCCAGGTCGGGGTGGGCATCCAGCCAGGTGCCGACGGCCAGGACGGTCACGCGGGCCCCCGCGCGCTCGGCCTCGGCGAGCAGCGCCCGGGCGGTGGCCGGGTCGCCTTGGCCGTGGAAGGTGAGCGCCACCTCGTGCCGCCCGCGCGGGCTGCGCGTGATCTGCTCGGGCAGGCCGGGGAAGGCCCGGGGGCCGGGCGCGGGCCGGCGGCGGGGCTGCCGGGAGGCCACCCGGGTCACCGGCTCCTCGGCGGACCCGCCGCCGCACCCGACGGTGAGGCCCCCGGCGAGGGTGAGGCCGAGGGCGGCCCGCAGGGCGGCGCGGCGGCCGGGGGCGGGGGTGCGGTCGTCGGCTGCGGGGAGCCCGGGGCGGCCGTCGGCCCCGTCCGGCCCGGGGCGGCCGTCGGCCCCGTCCGGCCCGGGGCGGCCGTCGGCCCCGTCCGGCCCGGGGCGGCCGTCACTCTGCGGAGACCCCGGACGGGACGGGCCTCGCGGGGGCGCCCCGGACCCGCCTCTTCCCGGAACCGGGGGCTGCCGCCCCTGGGCCCACGCTCCCTCGAGGGGGGCTTCGTCTCTCTCCCCCGCCGTCGGCGCTCCGCGCCTCGTCCTCGAACGCCGGACGGGCTGGAACTCTCCGCCCTCGCCCGACCGCGTGCGCTCCATCACGACGACCATTTAATGGGGATGGAGGGCGAAAGGTAATGATTGATCCGATTCACGGCGTTTGCGTGCCCGCCTCACCGGCGCCCTTGCCCGCGAAGGTCCGGACCAGGACCACCTGCGGGAGCCTCCCCTTCCCTCCCGCAGCTCCCGTTTAACCGTCGTTTACAAGGTGAGTGCTCTATCTCACCAAGGATTCACCTCTAAACTGTCATATTCTGACCGCCTATGTCCGAGTAAGGAACTTTGGAGCGGTGGCCCCCGTCTGCCATAGTCGAAGGCAGCGACTCTCCTTGACCCGAGCTACGTCGCCTTTGCGGCCGTGGACCCCACCCACTTTGTTCACGGCCCCGCTCGAAGGCCCCCGCCAGCGCCGCCACCCACGGCCCCGGGGGCTTTCGCGTACCCAGAGGGGCGCCCGGCGCGAGACGCGCGCCTAGCGGTCGGTGATCCGCATCTCGAACCAGGTCGTCTTGCCGCGGGGCAGCAGGTCCACGCCCCAGCGGTCGGCGAGCGTGTCGACCAGGTACAGCCCGCGCCCGCTGACGTCGAGCTCGTGCACCGGCATCAGGCACGGCAGGCCGCGCGAGGGGTCGCGGACCTCGACCCGGATCCAGCCGCGGCGGCGCAGCGTCCGCAGCCCGAAGACGCGGGCACCGGTGTGCCGCACGGCGTTGCCGACGAGCTCGGAGACCAGCAGGATGACGTCCTCGGCGAGCTTGGGCGACAGGCCCCAGTGGCGCAGCACGACGACCTGGGCGAGGCGGCGGGCGATGGCGGCGGACTCCGGGCGGGAGGGGAGCTGGACCGCGGCGTCGGCGGGGTTGCCGAACAACTCCAGTGCTTTCAGGGCGTGTTCGTCCTCCACGGCCGGCGACCAGCGGGCGGCGGTGGCCCCCGTGCGCTTCCGCGGCTGTTCGAAACCCTCCTGCCCCGCCATGTCCCCCATCATGGCCGCCCTGCTACCGCGCCGGGGCCGTTCCGACGGAATAAGCCCCCCGGAGGCTTCCGTTCCGGGGGGCGGGCACGTCATATGCCAAGGGCAGGTAGAGGTCTGGCGGACCCGTGCTGACCTGCGGCGACCTTCCGCTCTTGGGTGATCACCGAGGGCCTCGACCCCGCTGGACTTAAGGCTGTCTTAAGCCCTCGATAAACCGCTCCTTCGGGGGAAAGTTTGGCTGACGTCACCTCAACTGGCCGGAAGTCAGAGGAACTTCGCCTTGCCGGGTCCGTCCTGGACGAAGCTGCGCATGCCGCGCTCGCGGTCCTCGGTGGCGAACAGACCGGCGAACCAGGTGCGTTCCACGGCGAGGCCGGTGTCGATGCCCGCCTCCAGGCCCTGGTCGACCGCCTCCTTCGCGGCGCGCAGCGCGAGGGCGGGCCCCTTGGCGAGCCGCGCCGCCCACGCGTGCGCCTCGGTGTACACCTCGGCGGCGGGCACCACCCGGTCCACGAGGCCGATCGCGAGGGCCTCGTCGGACTTGACCTGGCGGCCGGTGAAGATGAGGTCCTTGGCCTTGGACGGGCCGATCAGGCGCGGCAGGCGCTGGGTGCCGCCGGCGCCCGGGATCAGGCCGAGCAGGATCTCCGGCTGGCCGAGCTTGGCGTTGTCGGCGGCGATGCGGAAGTCCGCGCAGAGCGCCAGCTCGCAGCCGCCGCCGAGGGCGTAGCCGGTGACGGCGGCGACGACGGGCTTGGGGATCCGGGCGATCGCGGTGAAGGCGTCCTGCAGGGCCCGGGAGCGCAGCACCATGGCCGTGTGGTCCATGTCCTGCATCTCCTTGATGTCCGCGCCCGCCGCGAACACCTTCTCGCCGCCGTAGAGGACGACGGCGCGGACGTCGTCGCGGTCGGTGGCCTCCGCCGCGAGGTCCTTCAGGCGGTCCTGGAGCTCGATGTCCAGGGCGTTCATCGGCGGCCGGTCGAGGCGGATCGTACCGACGCCGTCGGCGACTTCGAGGTGCACAGTAGTCATGACGGGCACGTTAGCGGTCGTTCATGCGGAAGGGACCGGTGCACTTGGTCACACCGGTGCGCCGGTCCCTTCCCGTGGCGGCCGAGCGGCCCGGCGCCCCGCCGCGGCGGTGTTACGCCTTCCACTTCTCCCAGGACATGTTCCAGCCGTTGTAGCCGTTGTCCGGGGCGATGACCTTGTCGTTGGAGTTCTTGACGATCACCACGTCGCCGACCATGGAGCGGTTGAAGAACCAGGCGGCGGGCGTGTTCTTGTCGTAGCCGCCGCGCACGTCGCGCAGGCCGACGCAGCCGTGCGAGGCGTTGTAGTTGCCGAAGGCGCCGCCGCCCCAGTAGTTGCCGTGCAGGAACGTGCCCGAGGTGGACAGGCGCATGGCGTGCGGCACGTCCTTGATGTCGTACTCGCCGCCGTAGCCGACGGTCTCGCCGTTCATGCGGGTGACCTTCAGGCGCTCGCTGATGACCATCTGGCCGTTCCACGTCTCGTACCCGGGCTTGCCCGTGGTGACCGGGATCTTCTTGATGACCTTGCCGTCGCGCTCGACGGTCATCTGCTTCGTCTTGACGTCGACGACGGAGACCTGGCTGCGGCCGATCTCGAAGCGGATGGTCTTGGCCTGCTTGCCGTAGACGCCGGGGCGGCCCTCGACACCGTCCAGGTTCAGCCTGACGGTGACCTTCGTGCCGGGCTTCCAGTACTTCTCCGGGCGGAAGTCCAGGCGGTCGTTGCCGAACCAGTGGCCCTCGACGGGCACCGACGGCTCGGTCTTGATGTCGATGGCCTTCTCGACGTCCTCGGGCGCGGTGATGCCGCGCGTGAAGCGCACCGAGAACGGCATGCCGACGCCGACCTTCGTGCCGTCCTCCGGCGTGAACTGGCCGACGAAGGTGTTCTTCGGCACGAGCGTGGTGAACGACGAGTCCTTCGCCGCGACCCGGCCGTCGGAGTCCTTGGCGATCGCGTGCACCGTGTACTTCGTGCCCGAGGCGAGGTGGCGCGCGGGCGACCATTTCGCGCCACCGTCCACGATCCGGCCCGGGACGGCCTTGCCCTTGGGGTCCTTCACCGTCACCTCGGTGAGCTTGCCCTTGGCGGCCGATATCCGCAGCGCCCCGCTCGTCGCCACGGCGTCCGCGCCGTCCTTCGGGGCGATGCTGACGACCGCGTCGGAGGGCTTGTTGGCGTCCGCGCCGCCCTTGCCCTTGTCGTCGTCCCCGGAGCCCGAGCCGCCGCCGCACGCGGCCACGAGCAGCAGCGTCGCCCCCGACACCACCGCGGTCAGTCCCTTGGCGCCCCGCCGCCGCCCGCGCTCGCGCGCGTGGGCCGACGCCCCCGATATCGGTCGCCCGTTCACGATGATTCTCCCCTCGCACGGCCCCGACAGGCCCGCACTGATATGCCGCGGCGCGAGCGGGAAAGACGCCCGGCTCGCGCACTGCGTAAATTAATCACACAGCCCGTACCGATGACTCCCCGCCAATGTCACCGTTCAGTACCGACTGCGCCCGCGGGGCGGGACGGCGGCGGTGTCAGCGGCCGGAACGCTCCCCCTCGCCCTTCTTGTCGCCCTTGACGCCCTTCGTGCCCTTCTTGTCGTCCTTCTTACCCGCCTTACCCGCGGGTGCCGGCTTCTTTCCGGTCTTCCACTCGTGCCAGCCCATGTTCCAGCCACCGAGGCCGTTGTCGGGCGCGACCGTCTTGTCCTGGCTGTTGACGACCTCGACGACGTCTCCGACGAGGCTGCGGTCGAAGAACCAGCCCGCCGGGGTCTTCGAGCTGCCGCCCTTCACGTCGCGCAGGCCCACGCAGCCGTGGCTGACGTTGCTGTTGCCGGGCGCGTCGGGCGCCCAGTAGTTGCCGTGCAGGAAGGTGCCGGAGGTGGTCAGGCGCATCGCGTGCGGCACGTCCGGGATGTCGTACTCCCCGCCGAAGCCGACGGTGCGGCTGTTCATGCGGGTCACCTCCAGCATCTCGGTGACCACCATCTTTCCGTTGTACGTGGTGGTCTTCGGGGCGCCGGCGGTGATCGGGACGGTGGAGATCAGCTCGCCGTCGCGGCGCACCTCCATGGTGTGCGCGGCCGCGTCGACGCGGCTGACCTGGCTGCGGCCGACCCTGAAGGAGAAGGTCTTGTCCTGCAGGCCGTAGACGCCGGGGGCGGCCTCCACGTCGCGCAGCTTCAGCGCGACGGTGACCTTGGTGCCGGGCTTCCAGTAGGTGCGCGGCCGGAAGTCGACCCGGGTGGCGCCGAACCAGTGCGGGGCGATCTCCACCTCCGGGTCCGCGGTGACGCGGATCGCCCGCTGCACGGCGGCGCGGTCGGTGATCTCGCGGTTGAACTCCAGCGAGACGATCATGCCGGTGCCGACCGTGGCCCGGTTCTCCGGCGTGGCGTAGGCGATGAAGCGCTCGTCGGGGACGTGCGTGGTGAACGTGGTGTGGCGCGCGTGGCGGCGGCCGTGGCCGTCGAGCGCGACGGCGTCGACCGTGTACTTCGCGGCGAGCGCCAGCCTGCCGCCGCCCGCGCCCCGCAAGGGCTCCCAGCTCATGCCGTCGGGGGCGATGCGCCCGGGCACCTCGGACTCCTGGGCGTCCTGGGACTTGACCACCCGGACCGACTCCAGGCGGCCGTCGGGCACCTCGACCACGAGCCGCTCCTCGGGCCGGACCTTCCTGTCGCCGTCACCGGGCGTGACGCGGATGGCGTCGGCGGGCGAGCGGCCCTCGCCGACCAGCCCCTCGAAGGCCGTGCCGGAGCAGCCGGCCGCTCCCAGTACCAGTGCTGTGCATGCCACTGCCGCGGTCAGCGCGGTCCGTGCGCGCCGGGCGCACCTCGTTGCCTGTCTCACGTCGGACCCAACGAGGGTGCCCCGCCCGGGGAAACGTGAGTGCGACCCGCCCGGTGGGCAGAACAGGGGGAAGGACGCCGACCGGGGAGCCGCGGCCGGGACGCCGGGGGCCCCGACCGCACGCGTCGACGAGGCCGAGCCGCGGGAGGCTGACAGGTGTCGAGCGCACCCGAGCAGGAGGCAGTCAAGGGGGCGCGTGCCCTGGGCCGGATCCGGTCCGGCGGCACCGCGGCCGAGCGCAACGGCGGGCGTGGCGGCCGGGTCCGCCCCGCGCCCACGCGCCCGGTCAGGCCGGGCGCGCCCACACCGCTCGGCGCCCGCTTCCGGGTGGGCCCGGACGGGGTGGCGGGCACGAACTTCGCGCTGTGGGCGGGCGGTGCCGAGGCCGTCGAGCTGTGCCTGTTCGACGCGGACGGCACCGAGACGCGCTGCCCGCTCACCGAGCTGACGCACGAGATCTGGCACGGCTTCGTTCCCGGCGTGCGGCCGGGCCAGCGGTACGGCTACCGCGTGCACGGCCGCTGGGACCCCTGGACCGGGGCCCGTTTCAACCCGGCCAAGCTGCTCCTTGACCCGTACGCGCGCGCGGTCGACGCGGGCGCGGGGCACGACTACGGGATGCTGCCGCCCGAGGTCTACGGCCACGTGCGGGACTGGCCGCAGCAGCACGTGGCGGACACCGTGCGCGACGACCGGGACTCGGCGCCGTTCGTGCCCAAGGGCGTGGTCGTGCACGACGACGCCCCGGACGACGAGTGGGCCGACGACCGCCGCCCCAAGACGCCGTGGGCGGACTCCGTCATCTACGAGCTGCACGTGCGCGGCTTCACGATGCGCCACCCGGACGTGCCCGAGCCGCTGCGCGGCACGTACGCGGGGCTCGGGCACCCGGCGGCGGTCGAGCACCTCGTACGGCTCGGGGTGACGGCCGTGGAGCTGATGCCGGTGCACCAGTTCGCGCACGAGGACCACCTGCTGCGGCGGGGGCTCAGGAACTACTGGGGGTACAACTCCATCGGCTACTTCGCGCCGCACGCGGCGTACGCCGCGTCGGGCACCACCGGGCAGCAGGTCGGCGAGTTCCGGCGGATGGTGCGGGCGCTGCACGAGGCCGGGATCGAGGTGATCCTCGACGTCGTCTACAACCACACGGCCGAGGCGGACCGGCTCGGGCCGACGCTGTCCCTGAAGGGCATCGACAACCGCGGCTACTACCGGCTCCAGGACGACGCCCGCCGGTACGCCGACTACACCGGCTGCGGCAACACCCTGCACGTGGTGCGCCCGCACGTGCTGCGGCTGATCACGGACTCGCTGCGGTACTGGGTGACCGAGATGGGCGTGGACGGCTTCCGCTTCGACCTGGCGGCGGCCCTCGCGCGCTCCTTCCACGACGTCGACATGCTCTCGCCGTTCCTCGCGGTGATCGCGCAGGACCCGGTGCTGCGCCGGGTGAAGCTGATCGCCGAGCCGTGGGACGTGGGCTCGGGGGGCTACCAGGTGGGGGCGTTCCCGCCGCTGTGGACGGAGTGGAACGACCGCTACCGCGACGCGGTGCGCGACTTCTGGCGCGGCGCCCTGCCGGACGTGCGCGACCTCGGCTACCGCCTGTCGGGCTCCAGCGACCTGTACGCCTGGGGCGGGCGGCGCCCGTACGCGTCGGTGAACTACGTGACCGCCCACGACGGCTTCACGCTGCGCGACCTGGTCAGCTACGGGCGCAAGCACAACGAGGCCAACGGCGAGGGCAACCGCGACGGGTCCGCCGACAACCGCTCCTGGAACTGCGGCGCGGAGGGCGAGACCGACGACGAGGACGTCCGGGCGCTGCGCCGCCGGCAACTGCGCAACCTGCTGACGACGCTGCTGCTGTCCACCGGGGTGCCGATGCTGCTCGCGGGCGACGAGATGGGCCGCACCCAGCGCGGCAACAACAACGCGTACTGCCAGGACAACGAGGTCGGCTGGGTGGACTGGGAGCTGCGCGAGGACCCCGGCTGGCGGGAGCTGCTCGCGCTGGCGTCCCGCCTGATCGCGCTGCGCCACCGGCACCCGGTGCTGCGCCGGCGCGCCTTCTTCTCCGGGCGGCCGCACTCGGCGGACGGGCTGCGGGACCTGGCGTGGTTCACGGCGCGCGGCACGGAGATGACGCCCGCCGACTGGTACGCGCCCGCCGCGACCCTCGGCATGTACCTGTCGGGGCGCGACATACCGGGCCGCGACGAGCGCGGGGCGGAGGTGACGGACGACAGCTTCCTCGCGGTCCTGCACGCCGGGGACCGGCCGGTGGACTTCCGCCTGCCGGGGCCGCCGTGGGCCGAGCGCTACGAGGTGGTGGTGGACACCGCGCGCGAGGACCAGCGGGAGGCGCCGGGGACGGTGCTCGCCGCGGGGACGGCGGTGCCGGTGGGGGCGCGGACGGCGCTGCTCCTCAAGGCGGTGCCGACGGCGGGGTGACCCGGGCCGCGCCCCGGGCCGGGCGGTGCCCGCGCGCGGCCCTGTGCCGTGCGTGCGTACCGCCCCCGCACGCACCTGTCGCGCCTTGCGGTAGGGGTATGTATCCGTAGCCGGAATGACGGTAATTCAGGTCTGTACCAAGGTATTGCCCCGGGCCCGGCAGGCGGCGAAGCTCACGTCATGGACCTGGAGTTGCGGCACCTGAAGACGATCCGGGCGATCGCCGACGCGGGCAGCCTGACCAAGGCCGCCACCGCGCTCGGGCTCGCGCAGCCCGCGCTCAGCGCGCAGTTGAAGCGCATCGAGCGGGCGCTGGGGGGCGAGCTGTTCGAGCGCGGCAGGTTCGGGGTGCGCGCGACGCCGCTCGGCGAATTCGTGCTGGCCCGCGCCCGGATCGTGCTGCCGGCCGTCAGCGGGCTCCAGGAGGAGGCGGAGCGGTTCACCCGCGTGTGGCGGGACCAACGCGGGTTCCGGCTCGGCGGGACGCACGGGCCGCTGCTCGGCGGGCTCGTCGACCGCCTCGCGGCGGCGCACCCCGAGCAGTCCGTGACCACGTACACCTCCTGGTCGGAGCGGGAGATCGCCGCGCAGGTCGCGGACGGCCGCCTCGACTTCGCGCTGGTCGGCACGTGCGGGGCGGCGAGCCCGCCGGAGCGGGAGCGGCTGGTGTGGCGGGAGGTGGCGCGCGACCCGGTGTTCGTCATGCTCGCCACGGGGCACCGGTGCGCCGGGGCGGCGGAGGTCGAGCTCGCGGACCTCGCGGGCGAGGCGTGGACGGACGTGCCGGGGGACGGCTGCTTCGGGGACTGCTTCACGGCGGCGTGCGCGCGGGCGGGGTTCACGCCCGCGTCGGTGTACGAGACCGACACCGCGTCGTGCGTGCACCTGGTGCAGGTGGGGCGGGCGGTGGGGCTGTGCCGGGCGACGTTCCCGCCGACGGAGGGGATCGTGACGCGGCCGCTGGCCGGGACGCCGCTGTACTGGCGGCATCTGCTGGGGTGGCATCCGGAGACGTACGCGCACGACACCGCGCCGGCGGTGTTCGCGCACGCGCGGGCCGCGCACGCGGCTGCCGCGGCGCGCAGCGAGAGCTACTCGGCGTGGCTGGCCTCGCCGGGGGCGGCGGACGTGGGGCGCGCCTAGCCGTCCGGCGGGGCCCTCGCGGGGCGCCCCGGTCCCGCCCCCTTCCCTAAACCAGGGGGGCTCCGCCCCCTGGACCCCCTTTTCCGGCGCTCCGCGCCTCGTCCTCAAACGCCGGACGGGCTGTTCCTGCCCCTCGGGTCCATAACACCGGGGTAGGGGGCCAACTGGCATCTTCTGGCCAGCCGTTGGGGGCTCCTACCGTGTGGGCGACCGGTGAGAGAGCGGGTCCCGCTTCCCCGCTTGTCGGACCCCTCCCTCCCCGATTGACACCGAGGAGACCCCCATGCAGCACAGAGATGCCTCCCCGTCCCCCCACAACCGCTCCGTCGCCGCGGCCGCCGCCGCGTTCGTGGCCGCCGGCGCGCTCGTCCTCGCCGGGTTCCCCGGCTCCGCGTCCGCCCGGGCCGCGTCCCCGTCCCCCGCCGAGACCGCCGCCGTCGCCGAGACCTCGCCCCAGGTCCTGAAGGCGATGCAGCGCGACCTCGGGCTCAGTGCCGCGCAGGCGAAGCAGCGGCTCGTCAACGAGGCCGAGGCGGGCGCCGTGGCGGGCGCACTGCAGAACCGGCTCGGCCGTGACTTCGCGGGCGCCTGGGTGCACGGCGCCACCTCGGGCACGCTCACGGTCGCGACGGTCGACGCCAAGGACGTGCCCGCCATCACCGCCAAGGGCGCGAAGGCACTCGTCGTCGGGCACACCGTCGCCCAGCTCGACGCCGCCAAGGCGAAGCTGGACCGGGCCGCGAAGGGCACCAAGACCCTCGACGCGCCGGTCTGGTACGTCGACGTGAGGACCAACGCCGTGGTGGTGAGCGCGGTGAGGACCGCCGCCGCCGAGAAGTTCGTCTCCGCCGCCGGGGTCGACCGCGACCTCGTCCGGGTGGAGCGGACCAAGGACCGCCCGCGCGCCTTCTACGACATCGTCGGCGGCGACGCGTACTACATGGGCGGCCGCTGTTCGGTCGGCTTCTCCGTCACGCAGGGCTCGACCCAGGGCTTCGCCACCGCCGGCCACTGCGGCCGCGTGGGCACGGCCACGCAGGGCTACAACCGGGTCGCGCAGGGCACCTTCCGCGGCTCGATCTTCCCGGGCCGGGACATGGCCTGGGTGGCGACGAACTCGCAGTGGACCGCCACGCCGTACGTCAAGGGCCAGGGCGGCACGCGCGTGGGCGTCGCGGGCTCCACGCAGTCGCCGGTGGGCGCGTCCATCTGCCGCTCCGGGTCGACCACGGGCTGGCACTGCGGCACGATCTCGCAGCACAACACCAGCGTCACCTACCCCGAGGGCACCATCAGCGGCGTGACCCGTACGACGGTGTGCGCCGAGCCCGGTGACTCCGGCGGCTCGTACATCTCCGGCAGCCAGGCGCAGGGCGTCACCTCCGGTGGCTCCGGCAACTGCCGTTCCGGCGGCACGACCTTCCACCAGCCGATCAACCCGCTGCTGCAGCAGTTCCAGCTCACGCTGCGGACGACCGGCGGCGGCGAGGACCCGGGCCCCGGCCCCGGCGACCCGAGCGGCACCTGGGCGGCGGGCACCGTCTACGAGGCCGGTGACACGGTCACGTACGACGGTGAGACCTTCCGCTGCCTCCAGCCGCACCAGGCGCAGCAGGGCTGGGAGCCCCCGAACGCCCCCGCGTTGTGGGAGCGCGGGTAAGGACCCAGGGCTGAGCGGGCCGCGCCCCGGGGGGTGCGCGGCCCGCGCGGGACCGGATTCCGGCCTCGGCCCGGCCCCTCGCGGAGCCGGCCGGGGATGCCGCGGCGGAAGCCCTCCGACACCGCCGCGGCCCGGTCCCTGACGCCCGGTCCGCCCCGTACGAAGGGGCGGGATGGGTCTTGGCCGTGGCCCCGCCGACGCACAGCTCCTCGGCGGTGTCCCGGTTGGACGTGCCCCTGGCGACGAGTGCGAGCACTTCCCGTTCGCGGGAACTCGTCGCCGGGGGCACGGACGTGTGCGGCGGGCCGGGAGGCGGTGGCCTAGGACCAGCGGAGGAGGTCCCCTGGGCCGGAATTCGGTGGGCGCTGTCAGTGGTGAAACGTAGGCTCGCCCCTGATGTCCACCACAGTCGCAACCGCCGAGAACCCGCCGGGCGGCCGGTCCGCGGCCAGGACGCTCACGCGTCTGTGGCCGTACGTGCGCCCGGTGCGGGCCCGCCTGTTCACCGCCGCCCTCGTCGCGATCCTGGCCTCCTGCACGGGCCTGGTGTTCCCCCTCGTCCTGAAGTGGATGGTGGACGGCCCGGTGGCCGACGGGGACACGGCCGGGGTGTGGCTCGGGGCGCTGCTCCTGCTGGGGCTCGGCGTCGCGGAGGCGCTGCTCTTCGGCCTCCGGCGGTGGCTGGTGGCGCGGCCGCTCGCGGGCGTGGAGGCGGCGATGCGGGCGGACCTGTACCGCCACCTCCAGCGGGTGCCGGTGGCCTTCCACGACCGGTGGGCGTCGGGCCAGTTGCTCTCGCGCGGCACGACCGACCTGATGCTGGTCCGGCTGTTCCTCGCGTTCCCGCTGACGTTCATGGTGGTCAACGGCGCGACGATCCTCGTGGGCGTGGCCCTGCTGCTCGCCCAGGACTGGACGCTCGGCCTGGTGCTGCTCGCGCCGGTGGTGCCGCTGGTGGTCCTCCTCGCGTACTTCGAGGGGCGGTTCGCGGCCGTGGCGCGGCGGGCCCAGGACCAGGTCGGCGATCTGACGACGGTCGTCGAGGAGAGCGTGCTCGGCATCCGGATCATCAAGGGCTTCGGGCGCCACCGCAGCCAGGCGCGGGCGTTCCGCGAGCTGTCGCGGACGCTGCGCGGCACCGAGCTGGCCAAGGCCCGGCTGCTCGCGGCGATCTGGGGGGTCATCACGACGCTGCCGGAGCTGGCGATCGGGGCGGCGCTCGTGCTGGGCTCGGTGCGGGTCGCGGACGGCGACCTGTCGGCGGGCACGCTGGTGGCGTTCCTGTCCACGGCGCTGGCGCTGCGCTGGCCGGTGGAGTCGCTGGGCTTCCTGCTCGCGATGAGCCAGGAGGCGGCGACCGCGACGGAGCGGTACTTCGAGGTCATGGACGCCGGGCGGGAGACCGACCCGGAGGCGGGCGGCGCCCGGGTGGCGGGGGCCGGGGACGGCATCCGCTTCGAGGGCGTGTCGTTCCGCTACCCGGACGCCCCGGACGACGAGCCCCCCGTGCTCGACCGGATCGACCTGCACGTGCGCCCCGGCGAGACCATGGCGCTCGTCGGCGCCACGGGCAGCGGCAAGACCACGCTCACGGCGCTCGTGCCCCGGCTGCACGAGGTGAGCGGCGGCCGGATCACGCTCGACGGGCAGGACATCGCGGCGCTGCCCCGCGAGCGGGTGCGGGAGCTGGTGTCGGTGGCCTTCGAGGAGCCCACGCTGTTCTCCGCGTCGGTGGGCGAGAACGTCCTCATGGGCGCCGGGGCCGACGCCGGGGAGCCGGAGCTGGAGCGGGCCCTCGAGGTGGCCCAGGCGGATTTCGTGCACCGGCTTCCGCAGGGCGCGGACACCCAGGTCGGCGAGCAGGGCCTGAGCCTGTCCGGCGGCCAGCGGCAGCGGCTCGCGCTGGCCCGCGCGGTGGTGGGCAGGCCCCGCTTCCTCGTCCTCGACGACCCGCTGTCGGCGCTCGACGTGCACACGGAGGCACTGGTCGAGGCCGCCCTGCGGCGGGTCCTCGCGGACACCACGGCCCTGGTGGTGGCCCACCGCCCGTCGACGGTCCTGCTCGCCGACCGCGTCGCGCTCCTGTCCGGCGGCCGCATCGCGGCCGTGGGCACGCACCAGGAACTGCTGCGGAGCAACGCGGAGTACGCGTGGCTGATGTCGGGGAGCACGGCGGCGGAGGGCGTGGCGGGGCACGCGGCGGGGGGCCCGGCGGGCGGCGCGGCGGGGGGCCCGGCCGGTGGCGCGGCGGACAGTACGGCGGGTCACGCGGCGGGGAGCGGGGCCGGAACGGCGGCGGACGGTACGGCAGGGGGCGCTGAGCGGTGAGCACGGACACGGCGAAGGACAGGGCGCGGCGGGCCGGGGGGGGGGGGGGCGGCGGCGCGGGCGGGGGGGGGGGGCCCCCCGCGCCCGCCCCCCCCCCCCCCGCCCCGGGGGGCCCCGGCGCCGCCCCCGCGCCCCCGGGCGGGGCCCGCGGGCGCCTCGACCGCCGGTGGAGCGCGCCCGCGCGCTCGG
>NZ_JASCXL010000046.1:0-68748 GCF_030010595.1 Streptomyces sp. CC224B
GCCGCCGCGCGCGGCTGGTGCTGCGCGTGTGCGGGGCGCGGGGGGGTTGCTTGACTTTTCGGGGGTGGGGGGGGGGGGTGCGGTCCCCGTTTTGCGGCCCCCCCCCCCCCCCCCACTTCTGTTCCCGCTCCCGTGGCGGCCGTACGGCCTGACTCAGACGGTGCCGCGCCAGGCACCGGTCTCCGCGCCCCGGGACTCGATGAACGTCTTGAAGCGCTTGAGGTCGCCGGTGACCTGGCGCTTGACGAGGCCGAGCTTGTCACCGACCTTCTCGGCCGCGCCCTCCGGGGCGAACTCCATCCGCAGCGTCACCTTCGTGCGGGCGTCGTCCAGGCGCTGGAAGGTGACCGCTCCCGCCTGCCGCGCCTCGCCCCCGACCGTGGTCCAGGCGACGCGGTTGTCCGGAATCTGCTCGGTGATCTGCGCGTCGAACTCCCTCTTGACCCCGCCGATGGACGTGGTCCAGTGGGTCAGGGTGTCCGACCGCTGCTCGACACGGTCCACGCCGTCCATGAACTCCGGGAACGACTCGAACTGCGTCCACTGGTTGTACGCGGTGGTCACCGACACGTTGACCTCGATCGATTCCTCGACCTGCGACACGTGGGTCTCCTCTCCGGAACACGGGCCCGCGGTAGGGCGGACCCGGAAGGTGCTGTGTCCAGACCCGCGAGTACCCGCGAAACGCTCCCTCATGGTCACGAGGGCCACATCGGCCGAAGAACCCGCCCCGCACCCCCGCTTCCCGGCCGTTGTCGCGGGCCGGGTCATCCCTGCCCGCCGGGGTGCGCGGAGGGGTGCGCGAGGGGCGCGGACAGCGCCGCGTCCCCGTCCCGTACGGGCAGCCGCAGCGGCCCCCGCACCAGCAGTCCGGGCCGGTGGGCGAGGGTGTCGGGGGGTGCGGCCAGGGTCAGGCCGGGCAGGGCGGCGAAGAGGCGGGGCAGGGCGATCGTGGCCTCCAGGCGGGCGAGGCGGGCGCCGAGGCAGAAGTGCGGGCCGTGGCCGAAGGCCGCGTGGGGTGCCGGTCGCCCGGCGGCCAGATAGCGGTCCGGCCGGAAGTCGTCCGGGGCGGGGAAGTGCGCGGGGTCGCGGTTGGCGGCGGCGAGGACGACCAGGACCGAGGCCCCGGCCGGTATGACGGTGCCCCCGTCGAGGGTTACGGCCTCCGTGGTGCGCCGCCAGGTCGTGCCCTCCAGCGGGCTGGCGTGCCGCAGGGTCTCCTCCACGACGGCGGCCCACCGCCCGGCGCCGTCGCGACGCGCGGCGGTGAGTTCGCCGGGGTGGGTGAGCAGCGCGAGCGCGGCCGACGCGAGGAGGTTCATCGTCGTCTCGTAGCCCGCGAAGAGCAGCAGGAACGCCATGGCGAGCAGCTCCTCGTCGTCGAGGCCGCCCTCGTCCGGGGCGGTCACGAGCGAGCTGAACAGGTCGTCGCCGGGGGCGCGCCGCTTGTGCGCGATGAGGGTGCCGAAGTACGCGTGCAGGCTCGACCAGGCCGCGTCGGCCGCGCCGGGCTCCAGCGCGTCGGCGGGCGAGCCGACGCGGTACGTCCAGGCGCGCAGGTCCGCGCGGTCGGCCTCGGGCACGCCGAGGACCTCGCCGATCACCAGGACCGGCAGCGGGAACGCGAAGGCGTCCACCAGGTCGGCCACGCCGTCGCGGGCCAGGCACCGGGAGACGTCGCCCGCGAGCTTGCCCGCGAGGCGCTCGACGCGCGGGCGCAGGGCGTCCACCCGCGCGGGCGTGAACGCCGCCGTGGCCAGGCGGCGCAGCCTGCTGTGGTCCGGCGCGTCGGTGTTGAGCATGTGCCGGGCCAGGCACTGGCGGGCGCGCTCCGCCGCCGACGGAGGCCTGGGCCGCCCGGCGTGCCGCGCCGGCACGTTCGAGAACCGCGGGTCGGCGAGCACCCGCCGCGCCTCCTCGTACCCGGTCACCAGCCAGGCGTGCGTTCCGTTCGCCAGCTCCACCCGGGCGACGGGGTTCCGCTCACGCAGGCGCGCGTAGAACGGGTACGGGTCGCGGGCGAACGCCGGGTCCGCGGGATTCAGCAGTTCAGACACCCGCTCATCCTGATCGAACACCCGGTCCCGCGGCGGGGGCCGACCGTGCAGAGCTGAGGGGCGTGAACTGTGGGGTTCACACAAAGCCGGTCCCGTACGCGCCCCGGACCGCGCGCGGCGAACACACGGCCGAGGGCCGCGCACACGCGATCGGGGGCGGGCACGGAAGCACCGCCCGGCGTGACGCCACGGGACGCGGCGCCGGCGTCCTGCGCGAAGCCGACAACCGCCTGTCGGCCTCGACGTGCGGGCGCGGCGAGCCGGCGGCGCGTGCGAAGGGGCGTCGGACCGGTGCGGTCCGACGCCCCTCGGGCACCAGGGCCAGTGGGATGGGACGAAGGCGGATGTGCGATGCGGTGACAGGCCGGGGCACCGCCCCGCCCGACCGGCGGCGGCGCCGGCCGGGCGGGGCGAACCGG
The DNA here is from genome assembly GCF_030010595.1 of Streptomyces sp. CC224B. Lineage (NCBI taxonomy): Bacteria > Bacillati > Actinomycetota > Actinomycetes > Kitasatosporales > Streptomycetaceae > Streptomyces > Streptomyces sp. CC224B. The sequence goes on from NZ_JASCXL010000046.1 coordinate 2,477, forward strand.
GCCGCGCACCAGGGCCGAGCGGGCCCGATCTCACGGTGCGCGGCGACCGGCGCATGAGACGGTGACCCTCACAGGTGGAGCGAGAGGCTTCCGCCGGCCAGGCCGGCGGTATTGCCCGCGGCGTCGAGGGCACTGCCGACGCCGGGGAGCGGAGCCGCAGCGGCGAACCCCGCTCCCCACAGGCTCAACACGCTTGCCGCGGCGAGCGTGACCAACACACGACCGATCGCTTTCATCTGTCCTCCTTGACAGGTTCGGCCAGCAGGTACCCCTTGCGGCTACCTCCGGGAGCGCCGCGCGACGCACGCTGTGCTCCCCCACGCCGCCTGATCGCCCCGCGCTCCGAGCGCTGCGCGGCACTCACTCCCGCGCCGGCACTTCTCGCACGCCGTAACTGCCCCTGTGCGCAGGGCTGTCGAGGAACCTGTCCCATGGCGGGAACCCGGCGCTCCTCGCACGCCATCCCCGCGAAAGGTTGTACGCGACGCACGTGGCGATCACCACGGTGATGAAGACGGGGTGAAGAACGTAAGGTCACCTCGTTCACACCTGTCGCCGGGGCATCATCTGTCCCGGCACCTTCTGTGGGGGGACTCCACTCAATGGGACACCGCACCCGTACGGCCGTGCTCGGCTCCGCTCTCGCCGTGGCCGCCCTGGGCTTCGCCGCGCCCGGCGCCACCGCCGCGCCGCAGGACATCACGGTCGAGAAGGTCACCGTCAACGGCGGCAAGCCGGTCGTGCTCGGCACCACCGCCGCCAAGACCTTCAAGGTGACCGTCACGGCCGCGACCGACTCCGCGTTCACCGACACCGACATCACCCTGTACGGCCCGAACTTCGCCATGGCGAGCTCGCAGGGCGACGCCTCCTGCTCGTTCGCGAACGGCAAGTCGACGTGCACGGCGACGTACACCATCGACCCGGACACCGACTTCTACGACAACACCCCGGCGGGCGGCTGGTACGTCAACGCCCTGCTCCAGTCCGACACGGACAGCGTGTACGCGGAGAAGACCGGCGCCTTCAAGGTCCAGCGTGAGTCGAAGCTGACGGTCAACGCCTCGCCCGAGCCGATCAAGAAGGGCAAGACGCTCACCGTCACGGGCGCGCTGACCCGCGCCAACTGGGAGACCCACAAGTTCTCCGGCTACACCAAGCAGTCGGTGACGCTGGAGTACAAGAAGAAGGGCGCCAGCGCCTACTCCGCGGTCAAGACGGTCAAGTCCGACACCAAGGGCAACCTGAAGACCACGGTGAAGGCCACGGCCGACGGTTCGTACCGCTGGAGCTTCGCGGGCAACTCCACCACCCCGGCCGTCAAGGCCGCCGGTGACGCCGTCGACGTGCGGTGACCACCCTGCCGTAGGCACGAGGTGAGCGGCGGGCGCGCGTCGGCATGGCGCGCGCCCGCCGCGCCGCCTCACAGAGCCGGCCGCTCCGCATCCCACGGAGCGGCCGCTTCCAGTTGGGCGGCGAGGGCGAGCAGCGTGCCCTCGCCGCCCAGCGGCCCGGTGAACTGCACGCCCAGGGGCAGGCCGCCGGGCGTGCGGTAGAGGGGGACGGACATCGCGGGGCGGCCGGTGATGTTGGCGAGCTGGGTGAAGGGGTTGGGGGCGAGGTTCGCCACGACGGCCTGCCGCCACAGGCGGGTCCTGCTGAGCCTGCCCGCCACGCCCGCCCTGAGCAGCGCCTTGCCGACCTGCCGGGTCACCCACGGTGTGTCCAGCTCGCCGATCCGCACCGGCGGCCGGGCGAGCGTCGGCGTGAGCAGCAGGTCGTACGTCTCGTGGAACGCGGCCAGTTGCCGGGTGTAGAGGTTCCAGCGCCCCAGCCGGACGGTGTGCTCCACCGCACCCAGCGCGCGGCCCGCCGCGGCGAGCAGCCGCGTGTCGAGCTCGAAGTCGGTGTCGGCCGCGCCGGTCCTGTGCTTGAGCTCCGCCATCGTCGCGGCGTTCTGGGTCGCGTACATGGCCATGAAGTCGTCGGCCATGCGCAGCCCGTCGACGGCGGGTTCGGCCTCCTCCACCTCGTGGCCGAGGCCGGTGAGGAGCTTGACGGCCGTCTCGACGGCCTCGACCGCCTCGCGCGCCACCGGGGTGCCGATCGGCGAGCGGGTGCTGACGCCGACGCGCAGCTTCGGCGGGGTGCGCCGGGCGAGGTCGGCGTACGGCGCGTCGGGGCGTGCCGCGAGGAACGGGGCGCCCGGGTCGGGGCGGGCGGTGAGGACGTCGAGGAGGGCGGCGCTGTCGCGCACGGTGCGGGAGACGACGCCGTCGCTCGCCGCGCCCGCGAGGAGTTCGCCGTGCGCGGGGCCCGCGGGCACCAGGCCCCGGCCCGGCTTGAGGCCGAAGAGCCCGCAGCAGGCGGCGGGTATGCGGATCGAGCCGCCGCCGTCGTTCGCGCCCGCGGCGGGGACGATGCCCGCGGCGACCGCGGCCGCGGAGCCGCCGGACGAACCGCCCGGCGTGTGGGCGAGGTTCCACGGGTTGCGGGTCGGGCCGCCGGCCTCGGGCTCGGTCACGCTCTTGATGCCGAACTCCGGCGTGTTCGTCTGCCCGAAGACGACGAGCCCGGCGTCCAGCCACCGCCGGACCACCTCGCTGTGGCGCCCCGCGACGAGCCCCTGGGACGCCCGCGAGCCGCCGCCCGTCGGCCGGCCCTCGTAGTCCTGGAGCAGGTCCTTGATGAGGAACGGCACACCGGCGAAGGGCCCGGAGAGCGGGCCCGCGGCGCGCTCGCGGGCGATCACCGGCATGGGGCGGACGATCGCGTTGATCTTCCCGTTCACGGCCTCGGCCCGCGCGAGGGCCGCCTCCAGGAGCTCGGCCGGCGTCACCTCGCCCCGCGCCACCAGCTCGGCGAGTCCGACCGCGTCGTACGTCCTGTAGTCCCGGTAATCCACCGCGCACCCCATCGAGTTGGCTGACTTGGAGTCAAGAACGCACGCGAGCGTAGATCGTCGGCGTCGCGGGCGGCAACGGCCGGAACCGGCCCCTGCCCCGCCCCCGGCCCCGGCCGAACTCACGCGGCCCGCCCCGGACTCACCCGGCCGGTTCCGCCCCGCCGTCCCTCACCGCCCGGGCAGCGGCGGGTAGCTGCGCCGGCCGCGGCGGTGGGCGATCTCGCCGAGCACCACGTCCACCGCGAGGAACGCCGCCAGCGGGATGCCGAGCAGGGGCACGAAGTAGCCGAGGACCGCGACCGCCGCCATCAGCGGAACGAGGACGTACGCCGGGACGTGCTGCCACGCGCCGCGCGGCAGCGGGCGGCCGAAGGCGCCGGTGCGCCCCCGCAGCCACCACATGCGGTAGCCCCACACGACCAGCAGGACCAGGGCGAGGGCCAGGACGGCCAGCGCGATCTGGTTCGCGAGGCCGAAGAGCGTGCCGGCGTGCGCGTCGATGCCCCAGCGGGTCAGCTTGGCGAGCACCGGGTAGTCGTCGAACCGCAGGACGTCGACGACCTGGCCGGTCCGCGCGTCGACCGCGGCCGAGTCCTGCTTCTCGGGCCAGCTCCGCTGGATCTGCTTGACGACGTACGCCGGCGACGGCGCGGCGGGGTCGGCGGGCGGCACGATCTCCACCGGGTCCGAGAGCCCCTCGGCCCGGGCGGCCTTGAGGACCGCGTCGAGCCCGATGTCACCCGCACCGGCCGCGCCTCCCCCGCCACCGGTGCCCGCGACGCCCCCGGCGCCGTCGGCACCGCCCGCCGTGCCCGCGCCCGCGGACCCCCCGCCGTGCCCGGCGTGCTCCCCGGCACCAGCGCCCGCACCGCTCGTCGAGACCGTCGGTGTCGTCTGGCCCAGGGCCTGGCGCAGGTCGCTGATGCTCTGCCCCGCGTACGCCGACCAGGTCAGGCCCGTGGCCGACAGGAAGAACAGGCCCGCGGCGGCCCAGGCGCCCACCGTGCCGTGCAGCGAAAGGAGCCGGCGGCGGCCCGCCGTGCCCCGTACCCTGCGCCGCGCCCGGCGCCGTCCGAACCACAGGACGAGGCCGCCGCCCGCGATCACCCACAGCCAGCTCGCGGCGAGTTCGCTGTACAGCCGCCCCGTCTCGCCCAGGTGCAGGTCCTTGTGCAGGCCGGAGATCCAGGTGCGCAGCGGCAGCGCGCCGCTGGAGCCGTACTGCTCCTCGGCGCCGCGCACCTCGCCGGTGTAGGGGTTCACGAACACGGCGAGGGTGCGGTCCTCGGCCACGCCCGGCACCCCGGAGAGCAGGACCCGCGTCGTCGCGCCGTCCTCCGGGGAGGGCCGCACCGCGGTGACCTTCCCCCGCGGGTGTGCCTCGCGGGCCGCGGCGACCTGCCGCTCGACGGGGAGTTCCCTGTCGCCCACGGGCACCCGCAACTCGTCGGCGTACACGATGCGCTCGGCCGTGTACGAGGCGGCGTACAGCAGGCCCGTGACGGCGGCGACCAGCAGGAACGGGGCGATCAGCACGCCGGCGTAGAAGTGCAGGCGCAGCACCAGCGGGCGCAGCGAGGCCCACGCGGACCGCCGTGGGGCGGGCTGTTCCGCGGGCGCGGGGCGGCCGTCGGGCGGGGCGGGGGCGGGAGGTGCGGTGGACATGGCGTGCTCTCCTGGTGCCGGTCGGTGGTACAAGTGCTCCGGCGGTGACCGGACCGGTCCATGGGTCGAGCGGCACGCGAGGGGAGTTCCCCGCCCCTGATGTGATGTACATCACTGTAGTTGGTGCTGTAGTAGGACAACATCGCACGTCACCGGCACGCGCGGGTGACATCGCGCCGCCCCTCCCGGAGGGCCGGTCGCGCCGCACACCCCCGTTGACCTCCGGCGGGGCCGGGTAGCGGGGCCCGCGCGGGCAAGCGGTCTGTGAACAGGGGTGGTTCGCCGGGTGAAATCCGCGCGACGATGGGGCGTATGACGGCGGCGCAGCGTGCCATGACCCAGTTGGAGTCGTGGCCGGATCTCGTAAGTGGCCCTCCCCGGTGCGCGGTGGGCCGCTCGTACGGCACACCTGGCGCGCCCGGAAAGGCGGGCTACGAGCTGGTGCACTTCCACTCCGACGACGCCGCGGACGTCTGCCTGACCCGGGCGGCGGTCGACCGGCTGCGGCCCCAGTTGACGCACAACACCGCGATCCGCGTGCGGCCCGGAGCGTCGTGGGTGACGGTCCTGCTGGACGGCGACATGGACATCGCGCTGCTGCTCACGCTGGTCAGTGTGGGCCTCAAGGCGCATGACGACGCGCTCGCGCTCCGGGGCGCGCCGGGGCCGTCCGGCAGGGCGGCGGGCTGCCCCTCGCCGCCGTGCGACTGGGAGGCCCGTGTCCCGGAGGCCCCGCTCGTGCCGGTGCCGCCCCCGCCCGCGCCGGCCGTGCCGACCGCGCCCGGCCCCGCCGGGCTGCGCGGTCTGCGCGCGACCTGGAAGGCGGTCGGACGGCTGATGCCGCACGGGCACTGAGCCCCGCCGGGGCGCGGCGCGGTGGGTGAGCATGCGCGCCGCGCGGGCCTCGTCGGCGCGGCCGTCAGGCGCCCGCGCCCGCCGGGACGTCGTCGGTGAAGCCCAGGCGCCGGTTCAGGGCGATGACCGGGGCGTTGCCGGGGTGGTGCAGGGTGCGCAGCTCACGCGCCCCGGCCGCGCGGGCGAAGTCGGCGGCCAGGACCTTCATGGCCACCGCGATCCCCCGCCCCCGGTGGCCGCGCAGGACGCCGGTCATCTCGCTGAACGCGTGACCCTCGGGCCGCAGGGTGGTCGCGGCCATACCGGCCCAGGTCCCGCCGTCCACCGCGAGGACGACACCGCGGGGGTCGTACAGCGGCGTCTCGACGCGCTCGGCGAGGTACTCCTCGTACGTGTGGAAGGGCCCGCGCCCCGGGATGTCGGCCGAGCAGGTCTTGTTCAACTCGTACAGGGCCCGCCGGTGCCGTGGGGTGTCACCGGCCTGCGCCATGGTGGTGAAGGTGATCCCGTCCTGCCGGCAGCGGCGCAGGACCGGCTCGAACCGCTCCCGGTCGAACGCGTCCAGGTCGAGCTTCAACCGCACCCAGTCGACCGCCATGGGCCCCTCCCGCCACGTCCATGATCCGAAGTCGCAGCCTATCCGGCGGCCTTGGCCTCACCACCCTGGGTGGACGCCGTGCGGACAACCCGTTCGTATGATCGTCGGTGACTTCTGGGGCGCCGCGGGCGTTGCCCACGGCGTGCGGACCGGAACGGCCGGTCCGCGGGCCGGACGGGTCGCGCCCGCCGGACGAGTCAAGGAGCAGCCTGTGAACGGCAGTTGGGTGAGAAAGGTGTCCCGCTGGGCGCTGGTGGCCGCGGTGGCGACCGGACCGGTCGTCCTGGCGTCCGGCACGGCGCACGCGGACGAGACGCACCGCGACTCACACAACGCGCCCGTGGTGGCGCTGATCAACACGGGGCAGATCGACGACCCGATGGAGGACGTCCTGGAGCACACGCTGAACTTCGGCGACGGCTACAAGTGGGACTGACACGCCGGGCCGGGTGACACGCCCCGGATCGCGAGGGCCGGACGGCAGTCGCCGTCCGGCCCTTCGGCTGCCCGGCGCCGGGGAGCGCCGCGTCCCGGCACCATGTCCCGCCGCCGCGCCCTGGCCGCCGTACCCCGGCGTCGCATCCCGCCACCGTGCCCCCCCGCCGTGCCCTGCCCGCCGTGCCCCGGCACCACGTCGGTGCCGTGCCCCGCCGGCCGGGTCACCTCCAGCCGTACGCGTACGCGGCGACCCACGTGATCTCCAACTGGGCGCTGCTGCCCGGCGCCGCCACCGGGCCCTCCAGGGCGCTCTCGTTCTGCAGCACCCAGGACAGCGGGTGGTCGGGCACGTCGCGGGTGTCGCGGCCCACCTGTCGGCCGTCGACGAAGAAGCGGACCTGGCCCGGTGTCCACTCGGTCGACACGGTGTGCCACTGCGTCCAGTCGTCGGCCCCGTGGAACGAGCCCTGCCTGCCCCCGCCGCACGGGTGGTGGAAAGCGCTCAGGGAGGCCGTCCACTCGCCCTCGGGGTGGTCCATCTCGCAGCCGCCGCCGTAGTGCAGCCACGCCGACTTGTACCCGGCGGCCGGCTTGGTGACCTTGATGCGCGCGCTGTACTTGCCGTACTTCATCTGCATGACGGGCCGCGGTACCACCGCCGCGGCGTGCACGGGGCCGCCGTCGGCGGGCCGCCACATCCGGATGCGCATACGCCCGTCGCCGTTCGCCGCAGGGCCGACGCTCACGGTGTCCTCGGGGTGGTAGACGCCCGCCACGCTCCGGCCGCGCTGCCGTTCGTTGGCGGTGTCGCGCCAACCCGTGGGGTACGCCCACCAGTTGTCGCGGTACTCGCCGCGCAGCCCGCGGCAGTACGCGGCCGAGGTGTCGACCCGGTGGTCGCAGTCGCTGAACGCGCCCAGCGGCACCCGGTCGCCGTTGAAGTCCTCGGCCAGGACCTGCCAGAACGGCCCGCAGTCGCCGCGCGGCAGCGTGGTCCCCGCGGTGCGGCAGGCGTCGGCGGACCGGGGCGCGCCGTCCGCGCGCGGCAGGCCGAGCAGACCGGCGAGCAGGGTGACCGCCGCGGCGGCGAACAGCGCGGGCCTGCGGCGGCGTGGTGCGGCGTGTGTCCCCATGGCAGTGGCTCTTCCTCCCGTGCGCGGGGTGCGGCTCCGGCGCGGCGCGGACGCGTGTGGACCGTGGTGCGCCGGGGAGGAGAGCATCCTTGCCGGGCGGGCGGGAGAGCGCCATCCCCTGGAGGGGGCATGCCTGGAGTTGCCCGTTCCGGTTGGACCGGCCCCGTGGGGCTGCCGCGCGGGCGGGCTCACTTACGGGTGCACGCGCCTACGTACGCGCGTAGGGCGCACGGCGCGTGGGCCGCGCGGCGCGTAGGCGCGCGCGTCCTCGTGCACGGCGCTGGTCCGCGTACTCCGCGCCACGGCTCCCGGTACGGGGGGAGGACGGGCGGAGGACGCCCGGGTGGGGCCCCGCCCGCCCCCGGCCCCTGTCCCGGCTCCGCGCTCGCCTATCGTGATCACATGGTCGATCTGCCCCTCTCCGCGCTCGAGGTCTCCGTCGTCGAGGACGGCGCCACCGCCGCCGACGCGCTGCGCAACTGCCGGACCGTCGCCGGGGAGTTGGACCGCCTCGGCTACGACCGGCTGTGGTTCGCCGAGCACCACCACTCCCCCGCCATCGGCGCCTTCCCGCCCGTGCTGCTGGCCGCGCACACCGCCGCGGCCACCGCCCGGATGCGGGTGGGCTCGGGCGGCGTGCTCGCCCCCAACCACGCGCCGCTCACCGTGGCCGAGCAGTTCGCCACGCTGGCCGCCCTGCACCCCGGCCGGGTCGACCTCGGCATCGGCCGGGGTCCCGGCACCTTCCACGAGCCCACGGCGCGGGCGCTGCGCCGGGGTGCCGGCCCCGCCACCGACGAGGAGTACCGCCGGGACGTCGCCGCGATCCTCGGCTTCCTCGACGAGGCCGGCCTCGGGGAGCTGCCCGAACCGTGGCTGCTCGCCTCCAGTGACGCCGGTGCCGCGCTCGCCGCGGCCCTGGGCCTGCCGGTCGCGTTCGCGCACCACATCCGCCCCGACAACACCGTCACCGCCCTGGAGCGGTACCGGGACGCGTTCCGGCCGTCCCGGTGGTGTGCGCGGCCGCGCGTCCTGGTGTGCGTCGAGACGGTGTGCGCGGACACCGAGGAGGAGGCGGCCGAGCTCGCCGGGCCGATGGACGTCATCAAGGCGGGCCTGCTCAACGGCCGTGCGGAGACGCCCTTCCCGACCCCGGCCGCCGCGGCGGCGCACCCGCTCACCGGGCGCGACCGCGAGGCCGTGGCGGCGTTCGCCGCCCACCAGGCCCGGGGCACCCGGGAGGCGGTCGGCGCGCGGCTCGCGCGGCTCGCGAAGGACACCGGCGCCGACGAACTGATGCTGGTCACCCCGGTCTTCGACCCGGCCGCCCGTATCCGGTCCTTCGCCCTCGTGGCGGACCTGCGTACGAACGGCACGGGAGCGGACGAACCGGGGCAGGTCTGACGCCATCGACACCATGGTGCGGGTCGACGGCGGCGAGGTCTGGGCGGACGACACGGGAGGCGAGGCACCCCCGGTGGTCCTGCTGCACCCGGGGGTCGGCGACTCCCGGGTCTGGGACGGCGTCCTGCCCTTCCCCACCGGGCGGCACCGGATGCTGCGCTGCCGTCGTGTCCGGCCGGCCGGGAGCGACCACTTCCCGACGCTGCGGGAGCCGCGGGCGGTGGCGGAGCTGATTCTGGAGGTGTGCGGCCGGGCGGGCTGAGCGGTGCCCCTCCCGGCCGCACCCCCCACCCCCGCCGTCCCGTCCGCGTGCCGGGAGAGGTGGTTGCGTGACCGGCGGCGGGGCCCGGGGCGTCGGGGCCCCGCCGCCGGAGCCTGATCGGAAGGGGAGCCCCGCGCGCGTCCGGCCGGGGCCCCGGGGAACGCCGGCGGCGCGGCGGCTGCCACGGCCGCCCCCAGGCAGACGGCCGTCCTCGCCATCCGCGACAGCCGCCGCGCCTTCGCACCCGTACCGGGCACCCGCCTCCTCTGCGCGTCCGCCGCGCCGGTCGGACCGGCGCGACGGACCAGGCGGTGCCGGCGGGCAGGACCGGCGCTCCCGCGCGCCGCTCCACCCTGACGGGGGATCAGGGGCGTTCCCGCGGCGACCCCGGGACGGTCGCCGACGCGCCGACGGCTACTGCGGCACGTTCAGGACGAAGTCGAACTCGGCCTCCTTGGCGCCACCGACGTCCCGGACGTTCATCAGGAGCCGCGCGTCGAAGATGGGGTCGGTGTTGTTGCGCGGCTCGTTCGGGAAGTAGAGCTGCGTCGTCAGGATGGGCCGGCCCGGAGCCTGGAGCTTGACGTGCAGATGGCGGGTGCGGCCCGGGTAGAGGCCGGGGAAGATCGTGGTCAGGGTGAACGCGCCCTGCGCGTTGGTGAACTGGTGGCCGCGGTACCGGTAGCCGACGTTGTCGTACGCGCCCCGGTTGTCGGCCTGCCAGAAGTCGAGGAGCACATTGCCCAGGGGCTTGCACCGCAGGCCGAAGACGTAGCCGGTGACGGTCAGGCGGACGCCCTGCGCGCCGGGCTGGATGAGGTTGGTGCGCCGGGGGGAGTTCGGTTTGAAGTACGGGCCCTCCATCTGCGGCGGCGTCGGGTCGTCGCCGTCGTCACAGCTCGGGGTCAGCTCCGGCACGGTGCCGGTGCCCGCCGAGGTGCGGGCCAGGGCGGGGGCGCCCATCATCGCGACCGGTACCGCCACGCCCGCGGCCAGGGCCGCCTTGAGCACGGTCTTGCGGCTGGGGCCCCGGCGGGAGCCGTCCGGCGCGGTGCCGAGGTCGTCGCCGTCCACGGGGACATCGCCCGTGCCGTTCGCGTGCGTCTCGCCGTCCATCGCTCCTCCTGTGTGGGGGGGGTGGGGATCGGCTACGAAGCTATGCGGAGGGCCGGTTCCGGGCGATGGACGGAAGGCGGTGGTCGTGGTGAATATCGCCACCGCCGCGGCGGAAGTCGCCCGGGCTCGTCCCCGTTTCACGGCGGAAGAAGCGACAGAAGTAGGCGGGATCGGTGAAACCGACCCGGCCCGCGACCTGGCGGACCGTCAACTCCGTGCGGACCAGGAGGCGTTTGGCCTCGTGGACGCGCGCCTGGCGGAGCAGCTCCCCGGGGGTGCGGCCCATGGCGGTCTTCACCACCTCGTTCAGATAGCTCACGGAGACGCCGAGCCGGGCGGCGCACTCGCGGACCGACCACAGCGGCGTCCCGGCCGTGTCCAGCAGGGCGAGGAAGTCGGCGGCGACGGCGGCGGGGCGGGCGGGCGGGGCGCCGCCGCGGGCGTCCCGCTCGGGGTCGAGCAGCCGGGCGGCGCGCACCACGAGGACGTGCAGCAGGGCCTGGAGCACGCCCTGGAAGCCCTCGGCGCCGGTGCGGTACTCGTGGTCCAGGTCGGCCACCAGGCGGTGCACCCAGGCCGACTCCTCCTCGGACAGGTGCAGCCAGGAGCGGCGGCCGAGCCTGCGCAGGGTCTCCTGGTCGCGCGGGTTGTCCAGGAGGAAGTCGTCGGTGAAGAGGATCACACAGCCCTCCAGGTCGCGGACCTGGTCCCAGTAGTGCACCTGGCCCGGCGCGAGGAAGCACAGATGGGGCGGGCGCAGCGTGAACCGGGAGAGGTCGACGACGTGGCTGCCGGTGCCCCCGGTCACGTACACGATCTCGTGGAAGGTGTGCCGGTGCGGGAAGGAGGCGCGCGACATCGGGCCGATCGTGTCGAAGCTTCCGATCGCGAAGGGCAGGGCGTTGGGCCGAGGCACCTCCAGGCGGTGGATGGGCAGCCCTCCCCTCTCGGGCTCGCTGCCGTTCGCCGTGCCGCCGGGCAGGACTGTGGTGCCGCGCATGCGTCCGCTCCTCACCCTGACGCGTCCGGGCGCGGTCGCGCCGATCTTGTCAGGTTCAGACCAATCGGTGCGTCCACGATGACACGCGAGCGGAGCGTGTCCCACCGCAACTCAGGCCAAGTTGCGGCGGAACATGTTCGGCTGCCGCGGCCACGGCCGTACCCCCGTACCGGTCGTGGCCGCCGCAGCCGCCTGTACCCGCGCGGTCGGCGCGACGGTCGCGATGCCGTCGCGCGGACCGCGCGGGGGTCTCAGTGCCCCATGCCCGCGCCGCCGTCCACCGGGACGACGGCCCCGGTGATGTAGGCGGCCTCGGGTGAGGCGACGAACGCCACCGTGGCGGCGACCTCCTCGGGGCGCGCGAGGCGGCCGAGGGGGATCTGCCGGAGCAGGGCCTCGCGCTGCTCGCCGGTGAGCGCCTCGCTCATGGCGGTCTCGGTCAGGCCGGGCGCCACCACGTTCACGGTGATGCCGCGCGAGCCCAGCTCCCGGGCGAGGGAGCGGGCGAAGCCGACGAGGCCGGCCTTGGACGCCGCGTAGTTGGCCTGCCCCGCCTCGCCGCGCAGGCCCACCGCCGAGGAGATCACCACGATACGGCCGGCGCGGGCGCGGAGCATGCCGCGGGTGGCGCGCTTGGCGACGCGGTAGACACCGGTGAGGTTGGTGTCCAGGACGGAGGTGAAGTCCTCCTCCGTCATCCGCATCAGGAGCTTGTCGTGGGCCACGCCCGCGCAGGCCACCAGGACCTCGACGGGCCCCTGCTCCTCCTCGACCCTCCGGAACGCGGCGTCGACCTGCTCGGCGTCCGTGACGTCGCAGCGTACGCCGAGCAGCCCCGCCGGGGGCTCGCCCCCGCGGTAGGTGACGGCGACGCGGTCGCCGGCGGCCTGCAGCGCGCGGGCGGTGGCCAGGCCGATGCCGCGGCTGCCGCCGGTGATCAGTACGGAGCGGGACACGAAGGACCTTTCGAAGTGAGGGGTGGTACGGGTGCGGTGGGCGTCCTCGCCGCGCGGGGCGGCCGCCGGGTCAGCCCACCCGCCGGACGCGGGTGCGGGTGAGCAGGCCGCTCATGGCGGCGGCGGTGTCCATCACGGCGTGGACGCAGCGGGTGCGGGCGGCCGCGCCGCGCAACCGCTCCCGCGGGGCCAGCAGGGCCACCGCCCCCGCGAGGACGGAGCCCCGCCACACCGGGGCGGCCACCGACTCCCAGCCGGGCAGCGGCGAGGGGCCCACGGCGTGACCTTGCTCACGGACGCGGTCCAGCGCCACCCCCGGCGGCGGCACCCCGTCGAGACAGGCCAGCATGGCCAGGCCCGCGGGGTCCTCGTCGAGCGGCGCGCTCCACACCCGCCGCAGCGCCGTCCGCGGGGCCGCGGCCAGCTCCGCGGCGTGCGCGCCGACGGCCCGGTCGATGCAGAACCGCAGGGCAGCGCCCACCAGTAACGGAGCGTACAGGAGCGAAACTTGCCCGGTCCGTGACTGTAGAGTGACGAGCTCGGCACGCAACGCAGGCGAGGTCTGACCGACTCCAGTATCCCTGACCTCATCGACGAGGTGGGTGGATCGGTGTGACGTCTCCGTCAGCGCGTAGTGCCCCCGGGGACCACACTGCTCGGCGGCGCCCTCCCGGACGAGGGCCCGCACGTAGCGGTGCGCGGTGGGCGCGGGCAGCTCCGCCCGTGCCGCGACGACGGCCAGCGGGTGCGCCCCGGGACCCAGTTCGCGCAGGGCTCGGAGCACGGCCAGCGTGCGGGCCACCGCGCTGCCGGCGGGCTCTCGCACCGCCGTGGCGGCCACCGGTCGCAGCACCGTGTCCTCCTCCTCACCGGCGTGGCCCGTGGCCCCGCCCCGCATGTCCGGTCCGGTCACCCATTCTCGCGGCGGGCCGCGGTGGATCACCAGGCCGTGTTTTTTCCGGTCCGCGTTTTTCAGGAAGTTCAACTTCCGATGAAAATGTTTCCTACGCATCGGTGACATCGCCCGGCACAGCGCGGGAGAAAGGTTGGAAATTGAACAACAAGGAGGCCCTGCAGCAATTGCTGCAGTTCAAGCGGAGCCAGATCAGCCCGACCGACCTCGGTTCGCCCCGGCGCACCGGGCGCGGGCGGCGCTCGCGCGGGCTCTCGCAGGCCAGGGTGGCGCAGGAGCTGTTCGTCTCCGAGCGCACCTACGCGCTGCTCGAGCGCGGCGAGATGGCGCAGCCGTCGGCCGAGTTCCTGGACAACGTGGCCGCGGTGCTGCGCATGGAGGAGCCGGAGCGCACCGCGCTGTATGTCTATGCCCTGGGTTATGAACCGCCCTTCCCGATGGACCCGCTGGCCGGAACGCAGGTGGGCCCCGCGTGGCTCACCGCCGTGAACCGGGTCAAAGGACAGCCGTGCTACATCAACGACGTGGCCTGGAATGTGCTGGCCTGCAATGACGATTTCATCCGGATGTTTCCGCAAGTACCGGACACGGTGCCGCAGTTGCCGGAGCGCAACCTCATGCGGTGGATGCTGCTGCGCGAGGAGGCGCGGGAGTGCCACCTGGTCGACTGGGAGCGGAACTGGGCCCTCAAGGTGACGGCGCAGTTGCGCACCGCGTACGCCGCGCACCCGCACAACAAGGACCTCCAGCAGCTCGACGAGGAGGTCAACGACGACCCGGTCGCGGGTCCCATCTACCGCCGGCACGACGTGGCCTACGTCCACCCCGACGGCGACGCGCGCCTGATGCGGCACGCGGGGATCAGCACGGCCGGGCTCGATCCGGCGAGTTTCAGCCGTTGCTGTCCCCGGCACGAGCCGTCGGTGCTCGGCTCGGTGACGATGTGCACGGCGCAGCCGCTGGGGTCGCCCGGGTCGCGCTTCTTCTTCCTGGTCTTCGTCCCCACGCCGCCGGGTGAGAATGCATGACCATGAACACTGCTCCGACCCTCGTCCCCCTGGCTGCCGGTGGCACCGGTGGCACCGGTGTCTACGTATGGGCCCCGGGCTCCGCGGGAAGCTGGGGACTCGCCAACTGCGGCCTGCTCGTGGCCGACGGGGAGGCGGCCCTGGTGGACACCCCGTACACCCTCGACCGCACCGACGACTTCCTCGCCGCCGCGCGCGGGGTGCTCCCACCCGGCACCGAGATCACCACCGTGCTCACCACCCACGGCAACGGCGACCACGGCTGGGGCAACCAGCGGGTGCGCGGCGCACAGCTCGTGGCCACCCGCCGCACGCTGGAGCACCAGTGTGTCGAGCCGACGCCCGAGCAACTGCGCCACCTGGTCGAGGAGACCGATCCAGAGCAGCCGCTGGGCTGGTACTTCCGGCGCCACTTCGGCCGGTTCGACTTCCGGGGCATCACCGTGCAGCGGCCGACGCGGACCTTCGAGGGACGCCTCGACCTGCGCGTCGGGGACCTGCCGGTGGAGCTGCACGACGTCGGTCCGGCGCACACGGTGGGCGACATGGTGGTGCACCTGCCCACGGAGCGGATCGTCTTCGCCGGTGACGTGGTGTTCGCCGGGGACCACGTGTGCCACTGGGCGGGTCCGCTGGAAGGGGTGGCCCGCGCCGGCGAGCGCATCCTCGCCTGGGACCCGGACGTGGTGGTGCCGGGTCACGGTCCGCTGCTCGACCAGGACGGGCTGCGGGGCCACATCGCCTACCTGCGGGACCTGTCCGAGCAGGCGTCCTCCTTGCACGCGCGCGGCCTCACGCCGACCGAGGCCGCGCGCCACCTCATCGAGGAGGACCGCTACCCGGACCTGCACCTGCCCGAGCGGCTCGTCATCACCCTGGCCTCGGAGTTCCGGCACCTGGACGCGTCCGACGCGGAGCCGGACATCCTGGCGCTGATGAGCGACTGCTCCGAGATCGCCTGGCAGCGCGAGACACAGAGCGCCCTCCGGTAGCGCGTCCCGCGACCGCCGCGCCGCGTGGGAGCCCCGGGATTCCGGCCGCCGGAATCCCGGGGCTCTCCGTTCCGCCAGGTGAAACACGACACGCTCCGGGGGCGCCCGCGCGTTGCGCGCGCCCCCGGCCCTGGGATGAGGTGAACACGTCGGCGCACCGCACCGGTTCCGCGGGTGCCGACCGCCCCACCGAGCAATGGTTCTCCCCCACGTTCGGTGACACGGCGGGGACGACGGGACGCCGTCGGCCCGCAGCCGGATGCCGCCGCCGATGCCCCGGCGGCGGCATTCGCGCGTTTCCGCGGCCCGGCCGCCCTCGCGCCCGCCCCGCGCTCCTCCGTGACTCCTCCACGGCTCCGCCGTGACGCCCCCGCGGCCCCGACGACGTGTGCCCCGTCCCCTTCCTGGCGAGGAAGGGGACGGGGCACGTCATGCCGTGCGGGGCGGGGTGCCGTGCGGCACCGGGACGGCGTCCGGTCGGCTCGGGGCCCTCCCGGTCCCGCGCCGCGGCGCGCCTCCCGCTCTAGCCGGCGCGTGCGGCGCGGCCGCTCACATCTCGACCTCGAGGCACACCAGGCGCTCCTCCTTGCGGGCGGTCAGGGCGGCCTCCCACATGGGGATGGCGAAGGCCGGGATCAGCGAGCCGTCGATGAGGTCCGGCGGGGTGAAGCGGTACCGCACCGGTCCGTCCTCCCCCGAGCAGATGGCCCGCCGCTGCGCGGCGTCCACCTCGCCGCCGTCGAAGACGTAGTACACCCGCGGCATACGGCCGCCGGAGTCCACCCAGGCGACCACCAGGAGGTCGCCCATCGTCACGTCGAGGCCCAGCTCGGCGCGGATCTCCCGGGCGCACGCCGCGCTCGGGTCCTCCCCTCCCTCCATGTGCCCGCCCGGCAGGTTCCAGTACGCCGTGTGCAGCGGGTTCACCATGAGCACGTGGCCGTGCTCGTCGGTGATGATCGCCCCGGCCGAAGCGGCGAGGGACGTAGCAGTAGCATCCATGGCATCTTCCTGAATAAAGCCCCGTCTGATGAGAGCAACGGCCCATCAGGAACGGGCGGTCCAGCGAGCGGAGTCCCCAACCCCGCCCAGCGGGCGCGCACACGAGCGTCGTACGCGCCACCGGCAGCGGTGTGGTCCCGCGTGCGGGGACGCCGACGCGCCCCCGGACCGGACCATGGACGCTGCCGCCTCGACGACCGCACCACCGAGGAGCGCACCGGTGGTACGCGATACCGCGACCTGACCATCGCCCCTCCCCAACCGCCGCGCACCGGCTCGGGCCGCGGCGGCCCTGGCATCACCTGACGAGCACACGGTTCCATCCGCAGGGGCCGACCACTTCCCGGCAGTCGCACCGCAGTCGGGCGGGCGCCCGTCAGCACTGCGGAGCGGCACGACGCCGACCGGGAGGTGAGCAGGACCGTCGGCCGTTCACCGGTACTCCCGCCCCCACGGGAGAGTCGACAACAAGCCGGACGGACGAATGGAACATGCGGGCAGGTTTCGTTCCCCGTCAGAGCCCACCTGCCCCCGGCTCTGGCGTAGACAGATCCTGATGCACTATCACAGGCGGTGTCAACGATTGAGAACGACGCATGTCATGGCGGTGCAGAGGGAGGTACGTCCCGGCGCGGCCGGCCGTGCGGCCCACCGGAGCCCCTACGACCGCTTCCGCCCACGGCAACGCGCGTAGCGCGCCGTCTCAGGCGGGCCCGCCCGCGCGGCCGGAGCCGCCGTCGGGCTCGCGCGCCCGCACCACCCTGACCAGCTCGTCCAGCGCGGGCAGCAGGTCGCGGAGCGTGTCGATCTGCGCGCCGTCCGCGGTGCTGCGCAGCGCCACCGACCGGGCCCCGAGCTCCTGGAGCACCGCGTGCGTGGCCAGTTTGGGCAGGTCCTCGTGGACCATGCGGCGCAGGTACGCGATCAGCGCGGTGCCCTCCGTGCGGGAGCAGAACCCCTCCGGCGCGCCGAAGAACAGCTCCAGGCGGGCGGCGTGGTCGTGGTTCGCCCCGCGCTCGCCGTTCAGGAGGTTGGAGACGTGCTGCGCGGAGATGCCCGTCGCGCGGGAGATCTCCCGCAGGCCGTACGGCTCCCTGCCCGAGGGCGTCTCCTTGAGCCGGGTGCGCTGGAGGAACCGCAGCCGCTGCTGGAACAGCGCCTTGCGGAACGTCTCCCGCGCGTACTTCTCGCGCGGCTCCTCCTCCGGTGGCTCGCCGTGCAACAGGGCGCGCACGCGCCCGGGTTCGATCCCGGTGGCGTGGGAGATGAGCCCGGGGTCCAGGAGCCGGCCACGTGTGGTCCCCAGGCGCGCGGCGTAGGCGTCGACGTCGTCGAGGAGACGGGCGATCTCGTGTCCAGGCGCCGGGGGGTGGTCGGCTGCGTTCACCTGAGGGTCTCCATGGGCCATGGAACTCGTGGGCGCCCTGAGAGTATCCGCCCGGACCCTCACCGGCCAGGACCGTCCTCGATCGTTGACACGCCGGCCCCGGGGCCGGTGCGCCACTTCCCGGCAAAGGGGGCGAACCGGTACGTCCTGCCTCCGTCCGCCGCCCTCCGGATGTCCTGGCGGCCGTACAACGCGAGGCCCGCGAAAGCGTCCGCGGGTGCCACCGTACAGGCGTCCCGGCGTGCCCAACTGGGCACGTCACCAAGGCGGATGGCCACCGGTGCCGTATCCACGCATCCGACCGCGCCACCGCTGAATCCGGCCTGATAATGTCCCAGCGCAGGTCAGCGGGCACACGCCTGTCACGTGGACGGAACGGGAGCGTGAAGGGCCTTATGAAGACGGCCAGCACACGGGCTCAGGGCCCGTGTCCCGCCTGGAGCGGGCGAAGAACCGTGCCACCCCGGCGCGCCGGGCACGCGCGGCCGCCGCGGGAGAGCTGACCCGTGCTGTTCACCGGTGCCTCCGCGGCGTGGCGCCGCACCGGCGGGGCCCGTGTGAGCGCAGCCTCGGCCCGGATCCGCGGCGCCGTGCACAAGCGCCGCGCCTGGGCCCGCGCGCGGCGGCGGGCCGTCCGCATCCTCCACGACGACCTCGGCCTGCTGCCCGGCCAGCGGCTGCCGGACCTCGTGAACGCCGTGGCGCGGGTGCGCCGCAGGCCCGTCACGGTCCTGCGCGTGGCCCTGCCCCCGCACGTCAGCGGCTTCTGCGTGCGCGGCGAGTGCGAGGACACCGTCGTCGTCACCACCAACACCAGTGAACGGCAGGGGCTGCACGTCCTGCTCCACGAGCTCTACCACCTTCTGTGCGGCGCACCGTCCGCCGCGGGCCCGGCGCCGGACGCCCTCGCCGCCCCGGTCGACCCGGGGGCGCTCAGCGCGCAGTTGCCCTCCCTGCCCCCGACCGTGGTGGCCGAGGTGCTCGCCCGGCCCGCCCGGCCGCGCGCCGCCGCCCCGGCCCCCGCCGGCACCGTGGGCGGCGCCGGGCACGGCGCGCACGGCGGGGACGGCGAGGACGAGGAGTGGGCCGCCGAGGTGTTCGCCACCGTGGGCCTGCTCATGCTGTCCCTGGACCCGGCCTGCCGCCACACCGACCCCCTGCTCTGCTCCTTCGCCCACCGGCGCGTCGGCGTCTGATGTGGCACACCGCCCTGACCACGGTCGGTCTCGCCGTCGCCGCGACCACCCTGGTCCTCGGGGTCCTCAAGCTCCTCGCGGCCCGGCGCGCGCCGACCCTGGTCCTCACCCTCACCGCGTCGTCCCTGTTCCACGCGGGCGCGGTCTTCCTGCTCACCGTGCCGCCCGTGTACCGCGCCGTCGGCGACGCGACCGGCGTGCCCCATCTGGCCGCGCTCCTCGCGCACTTCGCGGCCCTGCTGTCCGTCGGCCACGCGCACCTCAAGGCGCACCTGTGGGCCGCGCCCGACCGCACCGGCGCGGTCCTGCGGCGCACGGTGACGGCCTGGGCGCCGCTGTACGCGGGCGTACTCGCCGTCATGGCCGCCCTGTTCGCGCAGGCGGACCTCGGCGGCCCGGCCCGGCCGCTGCTGCTCCCCGTCGACCACGCGCGCGTGCCGCAGGTGGTGGCGCTGCATTTGCTGTACGCCGCCGCCCTGCTGGTCGTCGTCACGGCGACGGTGCGCCAGTGCCGTGCGCTGCGGGCCCTCGACGCCCCCTGGCTCACTCCGGCGCTCGACCGGTACCTCCGGGGTTTCGCCGCGGGCGTCGCCCTGGATCTGGTGCACGCGGTGTGCCTGCTGGTCGCCGTGGCGGCCGCCGCGCACGGCCGGTGCCTGGACGCGCTCGCCGAGGGGGCCTGGCTGACCACGGCCGTGAGCTGGCTGGTCGCCCACTTCAGCTTCGTCCGCTCCTCGCTGCACGCGCGGCGCCGGGACCGCGGCGACTACGTCACGCTGCGGCCGCTGTGGCAGACGGTGGTGCGCGCCGACCCCGGTCTGGTGCTCGCCCCGGGCCTGCTGTGGGGCGGCTGGGACACCCGGATCGCGCTGTCCCGCAGGCTCGTGGAGATCCGTGACGGCGCCCGCAGCCTGCGCCCGTGGATGTCCGGCGCGCCCGCCCACGTCGTGGCGCACCTGGCCCGGCGGGGCCGCCACCCGGGCGTCGACGTCGTCGCGGCCCAGGCCGCGGCCACCCTGCTGTACGCCGCCGAGCGGCGGGGCGCGGGCCGCCCGCCCTCGCCCTCGGACACCCGGCTCCCGGTCCTGCCGGGCGAGGACGTGCCCGCCGCCGAGGAGCGCGCCCACCTCGTCCTGGTCGCCCGCCACCTCGACCATCCGCTGGTGCTGGAGGCGCTGGCGCTGGTCCGCCGGGACGCGCCGGCGAGGTGCGGCACTCCGTAGGCGGGGCCGCTCCCCGGCGGCGGGCGGCCTGGCGGCTTCTTTCCGGCGGCTTCGGCTTCCTTCTTCCCGGCGGGTGCGGCGCCGGTCACGTCCCTCGGGTGACCGCCGCGTCGAGCAGCGGGCCGAGTTCGGCGACCGCCGTCGTCAGGGCCCGGGCGTCCCGCTCGGCGCGGGCGATGAGGAGGGCGCCCTCCAGCGTGCTGATCATGAGCGTGGCGAGCGGCTCGGCGCGCGCGGCGGGCACGCCCATGTCCGTGAGCGCCCGGGCCACCGGACGGGCCCACCGGGCGAACGCGGCCGCGGCGGCCTCCCGGGTGGACTCCGCGGACCCGGCGCGGTCCACGACGGCGGCGGCCACCGGGCAGCCGGTGGCGTCCGGGGCGGTCGCCAGCTCGTCCGTCCACTGGCGCACCATCGCGGCGAACAGGGCGCCCGGCGAGGGCTCGGGCAGCTCGGCGAGGAACCGCCCGACCCGCTCGGCCGCGTAGCCGCCGCCCCACTCCACGGCCTCGTTGACCAACTGCTCCTTGCCGCCGGGGAAGTAGTGCTGGAGCGAGCCGCGCGGCGCCCCGGCGTGCGCGACGACCTCCCGCATCCCGGTGGCGGCGACACCGCCGCGGCGCAGCAGCTGCGCCGCGCTGAACACCATCCGCTCCCGCGGGCCTCGCCCGGACCCCATCGCCGCCCTCCCGTCGTACGCAGCAGGCCGGGCCACTGTACAGAGAGCGCGGAGGAGTAGCTCGGCGCCGGTGGCCGGAGTCTCGCCCGGCCCCCGGCTCGTACCCCCGTACTACTATGACAGCGGTCATAATCGCGGAGTCACGACGTCACAAAGTCACGACGTCACGACGTCACGGGGGTGCGCGGATGGACGTGGGATTCATCGGGCTCGGCGTCATGGGGCGGCCCATGGCGCTCCGGCTGGCCCGCTCCGGCACGGAGGTGATCGTCTGGAGCAGGACCGCCGCCAAGTGCGCACCGCTGCGCGCCGCCGGGGCGCGCGTCGCGGCCGGTCCCGACGAGGTCTTCCGGGAGGCGCCCGTCGTCCTGCTCATGCTCGCCGACGGCGACGCCGTCGACGCCGTCCTCGGCCGGGGCACGCCCGACTTCGCCGCGCGCGTCGCCGGCCGCACCGTCGTCCCCATGGGTACGACGTCACCGGCGTACTCGCAGGGGCTCGAAGCCGACGTCCGCGCGGCGGGCGGGCGGTACGTGGAGGCCCCGGTGTCCGGCTCGCGCGTGCCCGCAGAGGCCGGGCGGCTGGTGGCGATGGTGGCGGGCGAGGAGGCGGCGGTCGCGGCGGTGCGCCCCCTGCTGGAGCCCATGTGCCACGAGACCTTCGTGTGCGGGCGGGTCCCGGACGCGCTGCTGACGAAGCTGGCGGTGAACCTGTTCCTCATCACCACGGTGACGGGCCTGGCCGAGTCCTTCCACTTCGCCGAGCGGCACGGCCTGGACACGCGCCGGTTCCTGGACGTCCTCGACGCCGGGCCGATGGCCAGCGCCGTCTCCCGGATGAAGGCGCCCAAGCTGCTCGCCCGCGACTTCGACGTCCAGGCGGCGGTCCGGGACGTCCTGATGAACAACCGGCTCATCGCCGACGCCGCCCGGGCCCGCGGGGTGGCCTCCCCGCTCCTGGACGCCTGCCACGCGCTGTTCGCGGACACGGTGGCCCTCGGGCACGGCTCCGCCGACATGGCGGCCGTCCTGCACGCGCTGGAGGCACGCACCGAGGCCGTGGCGCCGGGCCGCCCCGCCGACGGGGGCGGAACGGCCCCGCGCGTCACCGGAGCAGGCGGCCCAGGAGGGCCACCCCCTCGGTGATGTCCGTCGGGGTGCTCGCCGCGTAGCCGAGGACCAGGCCCGGGGGCTGCGGGTGCTGGGCGTGCCAGGACAGCGGCTGCACCTTCACGCCCCGCTCCAGGGCCGCCGCGGCCAGGGCCGTGTCGTCGTACCGGTCCGCGAAGGTCACCATCAGGTGCAGGCCCGCGGCGGCGCCGTGGACGACGGCGCCCGGCAGGTGGGTGCGCACGGCCTCGATCATCGTGTCGCGGCGGGCGCGGTGGCGGCGGCGCAGGAGGCGCAGGTGGCGCTCCAGGCCGCCGGTCTCCATCAGGTGCGCGAGGACCAGTTGGGGCAGCGCCGCGTTGCCCAGGTCCGCGAAGCGCTTGGCCTCCACCAGCGCCGCGTGCAGCCCGCGGGGCGCGAGCAGCCAGCCCACGCGCAGCGCGGGTGCCAGGAGCTTGGACACGCTGCCCGCGTAGGCGACGTGCTCCGGCAGGGTGGAGCGCAGGGCGGGCACCGGCGGCCGGTCGTAGCGGTGCTCGGCGTCGTAGTCGTCCTCGACGATCAGCCCGCCCTCGCGGGCCCACGCGGCCAGCTCCCGGCGCCGGGCGCCGTCGAGGACCACCCCGGTCGGGAACTGGTGCGCGGGCGTCAGGAGCACGGCGGGCGCGCCGGTGGCGCGCAGCGCGTCCACGCGTACGCCGCGCGCGTCCACCGGTACGGGTGGGGCCTGGAGGCCCGACACGTGCAGGTGCTGGCGCAGGCCGAGCGAGCTCGGGTCCTCGATGGCGACGCGGGTGGTCCCGGCGTCCTGGAGCACGGCGGCCAGCAGGCCGAGCGCCTGGGCGGTGCCCGCGACCACGAGCACCTCCTCGGGGTCGGCCGCGATGCCGCGGTTGCGGGCGAGCCAGCGGGCGACGGCACGGCGCAGCGCCGGGGTGCCGCGCGGGTCGCCGTAGCCGAAGTCCGCCGGGACCAGTCCGGCGAGCACGGACCGCTCGGCCCGCAGCCAGGCCGCGCGCGGGAACGCGGCGAGGTCGGGCAGGCCGGGCGACAGGTCGATGCGGGCGGGCGCGGCGCGCAGGGCGTCGAAGGCGTCGGTGCCGGGCGGGGCCCGGAACAGTGCCCGTCTCCCTGATGCCTCGTCACCTATGGGTGCCCGTACGGCAGTTGGTGCTGCCAGGGGTGCCGTCACCACCACGGTGCCGCCCCTCCCCCGCCCGGCGACGTGCCCGTCCTCGGTCAGGCGCCGGTACGCCTCCGTGACCACGCCGCGCGAGACGCCGAGTTCGGCGGCGAGCACCCGCGTCGCGGGCAGCCTGCTGCCGACCGGCAGCAGGCCGTCGGCGACCGCGCGCCGGATCTGCCGGGCCAGCCAGTCGGCCAGGCCGCCCTGCGGGGCGTCGGCGGGGTTGAGCTGGAGGAAGTCCGAGGCGGAGGGCGCGGCGGACGGGGTGGCGGCAGGCGCGGCGGACGGGGCAGGCGCGGACGGGGTGGTGGCGGGCGCGGGGCCGGAAGGCGCAGGCGCAGGCGTAGGCGCAGGGGCGGGAGGAGGCGCCGGAGCCTTTCGCTCCGCTCGGGCAGCGGGCGTTATGGACCTGTCGGATGGAGATCCTTTGGACCTGTTCACCGATCCATTGTGGCGGCAGAGTCGAGCCATGGAGTTCCTGCTGACCTCGCTCGTCATGACCGTGACCCCCGGCACCGGCGTCCTCTACACCGTCTCGGCGGGCCTCTCCCGCGGCAGCCGCGCCGGCTTCGTCGCCGCCGTCGGGTGCACGCTGGGCATCGTTCCGCACGTGCTGGCCGCGATCACGGGCCTGGCCGCGCTGCTGCACACCAGCGCGCTCGCGTTCCAGACGCTCAAGTACCTCGGCGTCGCCTATCTGCTGTACATGGCGTGGAAGACGCTGCGGGACACCGGCGCGCTCACCGCGGAACAGGACGGCGGCGCCCCGCGCTCGACGTCCGGGGTGATCGTCTCCGCCGTCCTGCTGAATCTCCTCAACCCCAAACTCACGCTGTTCTTCTTCGCGTTCCTGCCGCAGTTCGTGCCCGACGACCACCCGCACGCCGTGGTCCGCATGCTCGAACTCAGCGGTTACTTCATGCTCCTGACGCTCGTGGTGTTCGCCGCGTACGGACGGTTCGCCGCGGCCATGCGGGACCACGTCATCGCCCGGCCCGCGGTGGTGACGTGGCTGCGGCGCGTCTTCGCGGGCGCCTTCGCCGCCCTGGGCGCCAAGCTCGCCCTCACCTGAGGGACCGCCTGCTCCCCGACCCCCACGCACCACCCCAGCGAACCCGACGACCCGAACCCGACAGGAGAACCAGTGCGCTTCCAGCATGCGACCGCCCTCTGGCAGGACTTCCCGAGCCTGGTCCCCGGTGTGCTCCACGCCCGCGGCATCCGTACCGGCGTCCCGGTCGACGGCCCCGTGGCCGCGTACGAGGCGGTGGCCGCCGAGCGCCTCGCCGAGGTCCCGGAGAGCCGGTTCCCGGAGGTGGCGGCCTGGCGGCGGGCCTTCTCCGCGATGGGGCTCAAGCCCACCCAGTACCGGTGCGCCTCGGAATCGCTGCTGCGGCGGCTCCGCCGGGAGGGCTCGCTGCCGCGCATCCACCCGCTCATCGACCTCTGCAACGCCGTCTCCGTCGCGTACGGCATCCCGGTCGGCGTCTTCGACCTGTCGCGCGTCAGCGGGGACCTGTACGTCCGGTACGCCGACGGGGACGAGGCGTACGAGACCTTCGCCGGGGGGACCGAGCGGCCGGACGCCCGCGAGGTGGTCTTCGCCGACGACGGGCGCCGGGCCCACTCCCGGCGCTGGACCAACCGGCAGAGCGGCCTCTCGGCCGTGCGGGACACCACCACCGACGTGCTGATCATCACGGAGGCGCTGCACGACTCGGCCCCGCAGGACGTGCCGAAGCTGGTGGCGGCGCTCGCCGACGAGCTGCGCGCGGTGTGGTCCACCGAGCCGACGACGGCCGTACTGTCCCGCGAGGCACCGGTGTTCACCTGCTGAGCGCGCTCGCCCCGCGGCCGCCGCCCGGGCTCAGCCGCCGTACTCCACCAGCTCCGTGGCCAGCACCACGCGCCGCGCGCCCGCCGGATCCGCCCTGTCCGGCGGGCCGGGCTCCCGCATCCGGTCCAGGAGCAGCCTCCCCGCCGTGCGGCCGAGTTCGTCGCTGTCGTACGTCACCAGGGTGAGCGGCAGGCCCAGGGCGTCGGCGAGTTCGAAGTCGTCGAACCCCGCGAGGGCGACGTCGGCGCGAGCCGCCCGGACGGCGCGGAACGCCCCTATGGTGTTGCGGTTGTTGGAGCAGAACAGGGCCGTGGGCGGGTCGGGCAGCGCGAGCAGGCCGGCGGCGGCGCGCTCCGCCTCGTGCGGCTGGGTCTGCCCCTGGCGGATGTGGCGCGCGTCGGGGCACAGGGAGGCTGCGGACAACGCGTCCCGGTAGCCGCGCAGGCGTTCGGTGCCGGTGTAGACGGCCGGGGGCGAGCCGAGGAAGCCGATGCGGCGGTGACCGCGGGCGATCAAACGGGCGGTGGCGTCGCGTGCGCCGCCGTAGTCGTCGACCAGGACGCAGTCGGCGGCGAAGCCTCGGGGCGGGCGGCTGGCGAGGACCACCGGCACGCCGTCGGCGGCCGCCGCGGCCAGGTGGCGCTGGTCGTCACCCGCGGGAACGGCGACGATGCCGTCCACGCGGCGGCCCACCAGGTCGGTGACCAGCTCCCGCTCGGCGCCGGGGTCCTGGCCGGTGTTGCCGATGACGGTCTTCAGGCCGTCCGCGCCGAGCACGGAGTCGAGGCCGAGGGCGAGGCGGGAGTAGAAGGGGTTGGCCAAGTTGGTGACGACGAGGCCGACCAGGCCGGTGCCCCGGCCGAGGCGCAGGCGGCGGGCCAGTTCGTTGGGCCGGTAGCCGAGCGCGGCGGCGGCCGCGCGCACCCGGTCGCGGGTGGCGGGCAGCACCCGGGGGTCGTCGCGCAGCGCCCGGGAGGCGGTCATCGCGCTGACCTCGGCCTTCTCGGCGACGTCCCGGAGGGTGGGGCGGCCGCTCCTGGGCTCCCGCGGAGTACCGGGCATGGCGTGCCCTTCCTGTGCGTACGTCGAGTGACCCCACGATCATGGCCCCTGTGGCCGCCCGCCGAGGCGCGGCGCCCACCGCCCGGCCGCCTCCCCGCCTCCTTACACGTCCCCGCCGGTGGTCCGCACGTCCCGGTCCGTCGCCCGCGCTTCCCCGTCCGTCGCCCGCTCGTGCGCGTCCGTCGCCCGCTCGTCCGCGTACCTCGCCGCCCCCACCAGCGCCGCGTCGCCGCCGAGCGCGCCCGGGCGCGGCAGCACCGGCGTGTCCCCCAGGCCGTCGCGCAGGGCCGGGCCGACGAGGTCCCAGGACGCGGCCATGCCGCCGCCCACGACAAGCGCCGTGGCGCCGAACTCCCGTACGTACGGGGCAAGAAGCGCGCCGAGGGAGCGTACGGCCTCGTGCAGGACGCGCGCGGCGCGGGGCTCGCCCGCGCGGGCGCGGGCGGCGATGTCCCGGACGTCCGCGCGCGGGTCGCCGTAGCGGGCGCGGAGGGCCCGCCGGGACACGGTCTCCTCCAGCGGGCGTCCCGCGATCCGCGTCAGGTCGACGCGGCCGAGCGGCGGTACGCCGGGGCCGTCGCGGCGGACGGCGCCGTCCGCGAGGAAGGCCGAGCCGACGCCCGTGCCGAGGGTGATGCCGACGCAGCGCCGGTGGCCGCGCCCGGCGCCCGCGTGCCACTCGCCGAGCGCGAAGGCGTGCGCGTCGTTGAGGAACACCACGCCCGCGGGGCGCGGCAGCACGCCGTCGCGCAGCACGGAGCCCATGTCGACGCCGTACAGGGCGTCGAACTTGCCGACACCCGCGAAGCGGGCGATGCCCCGGTCGTGATCGAAGGGGCCGGGTACCGCCGCGCCCCACCGGGCACCGGGCGGCGCGCCGAGGGCGGTGGCGCAGCGCACGACCTCGCCCAGGACGTGCACGGCGCTGCCGCCGCCGTCCAGGGCGCGCCGCACCCGGCGCACGACGCGCGCGCCGTCCACGAGGGCGGCCGTGACATGGGTGCCGCCCAGCTCCAGGACGGGCCTCGGGCCCGGCCCCGCACCGTGTCGCGCACCGGGCCTCACGGGCGCCTCGCCCCTGCGGCCGGGCGGACCAGCGCCTTGACGACGCGGGCGGGGCCGTCGAGCGCCGCGATCCGGTAGGGGCCGACCGCGGCGGGGACCGTGAGCGTCTCGGCGCCCGCCAGCGGGTGCCGGTCGCCCGCGGCCGTGCGCAGCTCCACGCCCGCGCCCTCCACCACGTTCAGGACGTGGAAGCGCCCGGCGGTGTCGTCGTCCGCCACGGCGCCGGCGTCCAGGCACCACCGCCGTACCTCGTAGAACATCTCCGGCAGGGCGCCGAGGAGTTCCTCGCGCCGTCCGGGGGCGGAGCGCAGGACGCGCGGTTCCTGCACGAGGTCGCGGGCGACGGCGGTGCCGCGCCGCGCGGTGTCCAGGTTGGCCAGGCCGTGCTCGTAGGGCAGCGGGCGCGGCCTGCCGTCGGCGTCGGGGCGCAGCCAGTCGTAGAAGCGCAGGCTGTACAGGTAGGGCGTGGCGCTGATCTCCAGGACGACGTTGCCGGCGCCGCTCGCGTGCGGGGTGCCGGCGGGGATGAGGAAGAGACGGCCCCGGTCGGCGGGGAAGGTCTGGACGTGGTCCTCCGGGTCCATGGGCACGCCGTCCTTGGCGGACTTCTCGACCTGCTTGCGGAACAGCTCGGCGTCGGCGTCCTCGCGCAGCCCCAGGAAGACGCGCGCGCCGGGGCCGCCGAGCGTCACGTAGTACGACTCGTGCTGGGTGTAGGGCCAGCCGAAGCGCTCCCGCATGTACGCCTCGCGCGGGTGGCAGTGCACGGACAGGTTGCCGCCGCCGACGGTGTCGAGGTAGTCGAAGCGGATCGGGAAGGACGTGCCGAAGCGGGCGTGCGCCTCGGCGCCGAGCACCTCCCGCGGGTGCAGGGCGCACAGCAACTGGAAGGGGACCTCGGCCTGGAGGTCCGGCCCGGTGCCGACGAGGACGCCCGCTTCGGGGGCGATGAGTTCGTAGCCCAGGGCGGTGTTGCGGGCCTGCGGGTTGAAACCGAGCTCGCGCTGTGCCCAGTGGCCGCCCCAGGGCGTGGAGTTGAAGTACGGGCGGGTGCGCACCGGCCTGCGGGCGAGGGCGGCGAGGGTGGCGCGCAGGCCGTCGCCGTCGAGGAGGACGGGCCGGCCGGGGTCCTGGACGTCGAGCCAGGCGTCGACGCGGGGGGCGAGGGCGTCGCGGTGCCGGTCGAGGACGGGCCAGTCGGTGTAGAAGAGCCGGCGCAGGTCGGGCGGTTCCCCGGGCAGGCCGAGGTTGCGGCCGGTGCCCGCGGCGACGGCCGCCTCCGCGTACCGCTTGGGCACGTCGGCGTACCACAGCACGTCGTGCGGGACGAGGGAGGCGCCGGGGCCGTGCACGAGCAGCAGCCCGGTCGACGGCGGTGGTGGGCCGGGGAGTTCGTCGAAGAAGTCGCTGAGGGGGTTGGCGGCGAGCCTGCGGTAGTACGGGTCGCCGGTGCCGTCGTCGGTGCGGCGGCGCACGGTGGCGGGCGGCGCGTGGTGTGCCCGCACGTCGAGGGTCCGCACGGGCGCGCCGTGGTGCTCGGCGAGGCGGGCGGCCAGGCGGGTGAAGTCCACGGACGGGGGCCCCTCCACCGCCACCGTCCGCGGGGTCCGGGGCAGGTGCGCGGCCACGGCGGGCCAGCCGGCGGCCATCACGGTCCCGGGCGCGGGGCCGTAGCGCGGGTCGAGCCGGTACACACGTTCTCCTCACCGTCGCGACAGGCGTCGTGGTGGTGCGGGGCCGCTCGGGCCCCGTGCGCGGTCAGGGGCGTTCGTACAGCACCGCCGCCGTGCCGAGGGCGGGCACGGCGACGCTCACCTCCCCGTCCGCCAGCGGGAGCCGCTCGCCGCGGCCGCCCAGGTAGCCCGCCCGGTACGCGGCCCGGGCGGCGAAGCCGACGCGCAGGCGGCACACCACCCGCTCCTCGGCGAAGGACTGGAGCCGCAGCAGCGTCTCCCCCGCCCGGGGCGTGGTGGCGCCGACCAGCCGGACGCGGGGGTCGTCCAGGGTGAGGAAGCAGTGCGAGACCGGGGCGTCCCCCCATGCGCCCCGGGCCCGCACCGCCCGCAGCGGCCTGCTCCACGCCGCCGCCGTCCGGGTCCCGAGCCCGGTCGCCGTCGGTCCGCAGGCGACGCTGTAGCGGAAGGTGAACTCGAACCCCTGCTCGCTCGGGAAGTTGGTGTCCCACAGGTTGTTGTGGATCCAGGAGAAGACGGTGGCGGGCTCGTCGTGGCCGAGGGTCTTCGGGAACGGCGCGTAGGGCAGCGCGATGTTGCCGAACTGCACGAGCGGCGCGTCCTGCGTGGCCCAGGCGACGGCGTGCCCGTCCTGCGCGAGCGTCACCCAGCGGCGCACGGCCCGCATGTGCGGGGCGGAGCCCGGCACCACCGGCAGGCCGGTGCCGGTGACGCCGCCGGAGGCCTCCATCCGCACGACGGGGTCCTCGAAGGCGAAGGGGAAGGCGAAGTAGGCGCTCTCCTTGCCCAGGGTGCGGTCCTTGTCGAGGCGGTTCTCGATGTCGAGCCGGGCGACGCCGCGCGGCAGGGTCAGGGTGACGCGCAGCCGGTTGGCGCCGAGGGGGCGCGTCTCGTAGGTGACCGACTCCGCGACCGCGGTGGAGCGGCGGGCGACGAGCGCGGCGGGCGGGGCGACGGCGCGCCGTCCGAGGTGCTCCAGGCGCTCGGACGCGGTGGTGCGGCTGGAGTTGTGGTTGAAGGCCCCGGCGGTGGTGTAGCTGTCGTGGACGTACGCGTTGAAGCCGGTGATCGCGTCCGGGCGGACGAGGTCGCGGCCCGTCGCCTTGTCGACGACGGAGGCCACGCAGGCGTGCGCGAGGTCGACGCGGACGGCGAGGTACTCGTTCTCCAGGAGCGTCGGGTCGGGGTGGGCGGCCGCGCGGGCGGCGCTCTCGGCGGGGTCCTCGCGCTCGCTGGACCCGGTGGGGTTCCAGCCGGTGGCGGCCCTGACGGCGGCGGGTGCCCGCGGCGGCCCGGCCCGCCCGGTGTCGGCCCGCACGTCCAGGCGCACCGTACCGGCGGAGGGCACCTCGTCCACGCGCACCAGCAGGAAGCGGCCCGCGTCGCGGTGGTCGTCGTTGGTCTGCGGCCGTTCCTCGTGGTCCAGGCGGTGTCCGTCGCGGGCGTCGTGCACGGTCACCCGCTGGTCCAGGGGCGCGGTGCTCTCCGGCAGGAAGATCCGGACGACGTCGGTGCGCGGCCACGAGCAGGTGTTCACCACGTGGTACGTGGCGACGGCGTCGCCCGCGGCGGCGAGGCGCTGGCCGAGCCGGGCCCCGGCCCGGCGCAGCAGGGACGCGCCGTCGTCGTGGGCGCGCAGGGCCTGCCCGTACTTCCAGTGCCACTGGTGCTCACCGGAGTGGCCGCCCTCGTCGCCGTGGGTCCACGGGTCGCCGGCGCCCCAGGTGTGCTCGTCGAAGAGCGACACCGCCTCGTACACCCCGGCGGCGTCGCGCGTGTCGTCCTCGGCCCCCGTGGCGTCGAGGAAGGACGCGAACGCGCCGATGGTCTGGGCGTCGGCGACCTCGGCCTGGGCGGTGCGGGCGAGCGCCAGCGGGCGGGCGCCCGCGCCGACGCCGTCCACCCACCAGTCGGCCCAGTCGCCCTCGAAGGTGCGGATGGCGTCGCCGAGCCGCGCCTCGGCGTCGCGGAAGAAGTCCTCGTTGCGGGACAGGCGCAGGCGCGGGTGGGCCCAGGTGTCGTTCCAGCGCCGTACGGTGTCGGCGATGACGCGGCGCGGCGGCGCGTTGTCGCCGAACTTCCCCTGCACGCGCAGGTGCAGCACGTCCCACGGGTAGGGCTCGCGCTTGACCTCCGCCCGGTCCACGGCCCAGCCGAAGACGCCGCCGTCGTAGGGGTAGGGGCGCGTGGCCAGGGCGGTGAGGTAGGCGGGCAGCAGGTCGTCGACGTCGGCGTACGCGGTGTCGAAGCCGAGCAGCGGGCCCTCCATGTAGGCCAGGCCGTGCGGGGTGTCGGTGACCCACACCAGGACGCTGTTCCCGCTGGGGGCGCGCCAGCGGAACAGGCGGGGCAGCTTCTCGCCGCCCACCAGGTGCGGCACCGAGCGCCCGGCCCAGTTGTGCGCCACCGACAGGTAGCGGACGCCCGCCTGCGCCAGGGCGTCGACGAGGCCGACGACCGCGCCGGGCACGTCGGTCTGCATCGCGGCGGTCAGGGCGACGCCGTGGCGGGCGCGCACGTCGTGGGCGAGGCGCAGCAGTTCATGCAGCTCGTCCGTGGAGCAGGTCTCGGTGTGCAGGTTGAACGGCAGGGCCGTCAGCTCGATGCGGCCCTCCCGCACCCGGCGCACCAGCTCCTCGACCTGCTCGGCGGGGCGCGCGTCGGCCCACTGCCGGAAGGACCACAGCGACTCCACGCACCACCGGAACCGGGAGTCGGGCGGCCAGTCGTCGGTCGCCCGGGTCAGCTCCAGGCACGAGTCCAGGAACGACAGGTGCTCGGCGAGGACCTGGCCCTGCGGGTCGGTGTAGCCGATGTCGAGGTGCGAGTGGTGCACGAGGTGCACCGTCCAGCGGCGCTGCGGGGTGAGCCGGACGCCGATGCCGTCCGCCGCCGCGCCGGGCAGTCCCACCGTGAGCCGCGTCGGCGCCTCCACGGCGGGCACCAGCAGCCGCACCCCGCCGCCGGGCCCGGGCGCGCGCTCGGTCCGCACGGCCGCGCCCGACTCCGTCCGCACCGCCCACTCCCCCGGCAGGCTGCCGCCGTTGACGGGCTCGACCCGCAGGGACTGGAGCAGGGTGCCGTCGGCCGCGCGGCGCAGCAGGGGTTCCTCGGTGAGGCGCAGTGCGGTGCCGCCGAGGGTGCCCTCGGCGGTGACCACGCCGGAGCGCAGGGCGGCGCGGACGCGGTCGTTGTCCCAGTCGGTGGTGCGGACCAGGGCCCGTGTGGTCATGCGGATCTCCCCGGGTGCGGGCGGACGGTGCGGACGTACGGACGGTCGGCGGACGGACGGTGCGGTCGGGTCAGCGGACGGACGCGGTGATGCCCCGCAGGAACAGGCCGCGGAACAGCAGGAAGAGCACGAGCGTGGGCACGGACACGACGAGGGCACCCGCGAGGATCACGGGCGGGCCGCTGGAGGCGTAGGTGGCGCGGAGCGTGGCCAGCGACGCCATGACGGGCTGGACGTCGCCGCTGCGGCTGAGGGTCAGGCCGAGCAGCAGGTCGTTCCAGACGGCGGTGAACTGGAAGAGGAAGGCCGCGCCGAGCCCGGCGCGCATCAGCGGCACGTGGACGCGCCAGAAGATGCGGCCGAAGGAGGCGCCGTCGATCAGGGCGGCCTCGGTCAGCTCGGGCGGCATCGTGGTCATCTGGTTGCGGATGAGGAAGAACGCGAACGGCACGGCCCAGGCGACGTACACGAGCATCAGGCCGAGCCGGGTGTCGTACAGGCCGGTGTCCGCGTACAGGCCGAAGAGCGGCGCGAGGAAGATCTGGAGCGGGAACAGCGTGCCGGAGTAGATCAGCCAGAACCAGAGCGCGGGCCGCGGGATCGGCAGGACCACCACCGCGAAGGCCGCCGTGGCGGCGACGAGCACCGCGACCAGGCCGCAGACGGTGGCGTACAGGAGGGACGCCTGGAAGCTGTCGCCGATCCGGGCCTCCTTCCAGGCCGTCTCGACGTTGTCGGCGAGCGCGAAGCCCTGGAACGTCCAGTCGGGTTCGCCCCGGTACTCGGCCGCGGGGGTGAGCGCGTTGACGACGAGCAGGTACAGCGGCAGCAGCCAGAGCGCGACGCACCCGGCGACGAAGACGTGGCGTGCGGTGCGGCCCATGGCGTCCCCTAGGCCTTCGCCCAGCCCGTGTCGGGCATCTGGCGGCGCAGGTACAGCCACGAGGAGGCGACGACGACCACCGTCAGGACCAGGGCGATCGCCGAGCCGTAGCCGACGTGGAAGAGGCGGAACGTCTCGCGGTACATGGTCAGGGCGAGGGTCTCGGAGGAGCGGGACGGGCCGCCCTGGGTGAGGATCCAGATCATGTCGAATGCCTTCAGACTGTTGACGATGGCCATGCCGACCACGACGACGGTCACGGCGCGCAGGTGCGGGAGCGTGATGTGGCGGAACATGCGCCAGCCGCTCGCGCCGTCGAGCTGGGCGGCCTCGACGGTGTCGCGGGGTAGGGCCCGCAGGCCGATGGCGAAGAGCACCACGTTCAGGCCGGTGGCCTGCCAGGTGCTCGCGACGATCAGCGCCAGGGTGTTCTGCGGCCACTCCAGGAGCCAGGTCTGCGCCCAGGAGTCGAGGCCGACGGCGCGCAGGGCCTGGTTGACGGCGCCGTCGGAGGACAGCATGAAGTACCACAGGGCCGCGGTGGCGGTCCCGGAGATCGCGAAGGGCAGCACGATCACCAGTTGGGCGGCGCCGCCCCAGCGCAGCCGGTGCGTGGCCACCGCGATGACGAGACCGGCGAGCACCGGCAGGAGCAGCGTCCCGGCCACCCACAGCAGGGTGTTGAGCAGGGAGCGGCCGAAGACGGGGTCGTCGGCGAGCCGGGCGTAGTTGTCGAAGCCGGTGAACTCGCTGGTGAAGCCGTTGTCCCCGAAGAAGCTGCCGTAGACGCTGCGGACGAACGGGTACACGAGCAGGACGCCGACGAAGGCGAACGCGGGCAGCGCCCAGGGCAGCGCGGCGAGCGGACCGCCGAGCCGGGCGCCGGGGCGTACGGCCTGGTGGGGGCTCCGCACGGGGACGCGGCGGCGGGCGCGCGGCGGGCGCGGCGCCCGGGCCCCGGGCGCGGGCGGGCCGGCGGGGGTCACCATCTCGGTCATGTCTCGGCCGCCTCCCGCCACACCTGCCAGGCGTCGTCGGCGCGGTCCTGCATGGTGCGCAGCACCTTCCGGTACGAGGACGGGTTGAGCAGAAAGCCGGCGAGGTCGTCCACGGTGGCCTCGACGAGTTCGGGCGGGCCCTGCTCCCAGAAGCGGTTGAGCAGCCACAGCCTCTCGCCGCGCACCTTCTTCTGGAGTCCGGCGATCACCGGGTTGGCGGGCGCGACCGCGGGGTTGGGGCAGCCGTCCTGGAGGGTGTCCGAGAAGGCCTTCATCACGGCCGGGTGCAGCCAGGCGCGGGTCGCGCGCACGGCCTCGTCGTGGTCGGGGCCCTTGACGGTGGCGACGAGGGCGCTGGACTCGAAGACGACGCTGGGGCGGGCCGCGGGGTCGGCCATGGGCAGCACGAAGGCGCTCATGTTCCTGCCGGGCTTGCCGCCCGCGGCCGCCAGCGTGGAGCCGAGCCAGGTGCCGCACGGCACCATGCCGACCTCGGCGTGGACCAGGGCCGCGGCGGCGTCGACGTGGTTCATGTCCATGGGCGTGAACCAGTCGTCGTCGAAGAACGTGACCAGGGTGCGCAGGGCGCGTTCGGCGCGCGGATCGGTGTAGCGGGCGCGGCCGTTCATCAGGTCCTGGTAGTAGCGCGGGTCCTGGCGGGTGAGGACCTCCTGGAACCAGATGAAGGACGGCCAGCGGCCGTCGGCGGTGCCGTGCAGCGGGGTGACGCCGTTGCGCTTGAGCCGGGCGCAGGCGGCGAGGAAGTCGTCCCAGGTGCGCGGGGGCCTCAGGCCGTGCTCGGCGAAGACCTCGGGGTTGTGGAAGAACACCCAGTACGCGAGGTTCATGGGCAGGCCGTGGACGCGGCCCCGGTCGGCGAACGCGCCCCGCAGCGAGGGGTCGGCCCACCCCTTGCGCACGGCGGCCTCCCACGCGGCGGTCAGGTCGACGGTGCCGCCGGTGCGGGCGAGGTCCTTGAGGCGGTAACCGGACCAGTACTTGAGCAGGTCCGGGGTCTTGCGGGTGCGCAGCGAGGACTTGACCACCTGCTCGAAGGACTCCAGGAGCGGGTTGACCTCCGGGACCAGGCTCAGCCCCGCCACCTCGCGCATGGCCTTCCCGGCTGCGGACATGGGCCCGGCCCAGGCGGCGCTGTCCCCGAACACGGCGACCTTGCCGCGGGGTTGGCCCCCGTCGGTGCCGCAGCCGGCGGCCAGGGTCCCGGCGACGGCGGCGACGGTTCCGGCGAGCAGGGTGCGGCGGGCCGGGCCGGACGGCCCGAGCGGTGCGGTGCGCGCGATGGGCGTGGTGGGCTCGGTGCGCGCGGTGGGCGTGGTGCCTGACATGGGCGGCCCCCAGGTGGGTCCCGAGTGTGCCGTGCGTGCGGTGCGTGCCGTGCGTGCCGTGCGTGCGGTGCGTGCGTGCGGTGCGTCTCCCGGGGTGTGCCGGGCGGTTCCGAGTGGTTCGGGAGGTGCCCCGGGGGTTCTCGGGGTTCCCGGTGCGTCTCGGCGGTGGCCGGAGGACGTTCCCCGGCCTGGTGTTAGCGTTAACACGAGCGTGAGGGAGCGTCGCGGCGGCGGGGGCGGATGTCAAGGGGCGGCGCATGGTTCGGGCCATGCGGGCGCGAGGGGCCGGGGGCGGGCGTTGAGCCGGGGGTGAACGGGGCTGCTGGGGCCGGTGCGGCAAGTGGGCTCTGTTGCGCGGCTGTTGCTTCGGCTGCCGGGTGGTTGTTCGCGTCGGCCGGTGGTGGCCTCCGCTGCCAGGAGGGGTGGCGTACCTGAAGGCCGTTGCCAGGGCTGGGTGGACCGGAGCACAGGAGCACAGGAGCAGGGTCGAGGCGAGGCGGGGCAGGGCCGGTACGCGGTCCTGCCGGGGGCGGGGCGGGCTGGCCAGGCGCGGCACGGCTCGGCCGGAGCGGGGCGCGGGGAAATCGGGTTGCCAGGGCCGGGTCCTGGCCAGCAGGCTCGGCGCATGCCCAGCGACACGACGCCCGCCCCGCTGCCCCTCGCCTCCGCCGGCCGCCCGGCACACGGGCGACAGCAGCCCGGCCGTCCGCGGAGGCCGTCGCCGCGCCCGCGGTGACCGGCCACCTGGTCGCGGGCCTCGTCGCCGGGTACGGCATCGCCGTACCGGTCGGGGCGGTCGCGACCTACCTGGTGGCGCTCACCGCCCGCACCTCGCTGCGCGTCGGCGCCTCGGCCGCGCTGGGCGTGGCGACGGCGGACGGACTGTACGCGCTGGTGGCCACGGTCGCGGGCGCCGCCGCGGCCCGGGTGGTCACACCGGCCGTCGGACCGCTGCGCCTGCTCTCCGCGGCGGTCCTGGTGTTCCTGGCCGTGCGCGCGGCCCGCGCGGCGGTGGCCCGGTACCGCGAGCCCGGGGAGGCCGCCGCGCCCCGCGCCGAGCACCCGCCGACCCCGGCCCGCGCGTACGTCACCTTCCTGGGGATCACCCTCCTGAACCCGATGACCGTCGTGTACTTCGCCGCGCTGGTGGTCGGCACCGGGACGGGCGCGGAGCCGGACCGCCTCGGCCAGGCGGTCTTCACCGGCGCCGCCTTCGCGGCGTCCGCCAGTTGGCAACTGCTGCTCGCGGGCGGCGGGGCGCTCCTGGGCCGCGCCCTGACCGGCCGCCGGGGCCGTCTGGTCACGGCGCTCACGTCGAGCGCGGTGACCACGGCGCTCGCGGCGCACCTGCTGGTCGGCGCCTGACGGCCCGGCGGGAGCGCCCGAGCCGGCGCGCTTCCGCGGCCCGGCGGTCGTACCGTTGCTGCCATGTGCTGGAGCGCCACGGCCGACCTGGTCGCGGGCACGGGCATCGCGGCCGTGGGGGTCGCCTCGGTGGCCCTGGCGGCCCGCCGCCCCCGTGACCTGCCGCTGGCCGCGCTGCCGCTCCTGCTGGGGTGGCACCAGATCACCGAGGCCGCGGTCTGGCGCGACGGCGGCGGTACCGGGCCCGCCACCGTCGCCTGGGCCGTCGTCGCGCTGCCGTTGCTCGCGCTGTGGGTGCCGGTGGCCGTGCTCTGCGCCGCGCCGCCGGGCGCGCGCCGCCGCCTGCTCGTCCCGCTGGCGGCGGGGGCCGTGACGGCGGCGGTGCTCGCCCACGCGCTGGCCACCCGCACCGTGACGGCCGAGATCCGGGGACACACCGTCGGGTACTCCCTGGGCCTGCCGTGGGCGGGCCCCACCGTCGCCGGCTACCTCTTCGCCACCATCGGCTCCCTGCTCCTGTCCCGCGACAGGGGCCTGATCGGGTTCGGCGTCCTGGTCGCCGTCGGGGCGGCGGTGTCCTTCGCGCTGTGGCGGCAGGAGTACGTCTCCACCTGGTGCGCGTCCGCCGCGCTGTGCTCGGTGGTCCTCCTGCTGTGGGCCGGACGGCGCCGCCCGCGTCCGGACGGCTGAGGAGCGGCGGCGGCAGGCCCGGGATTCCGTCGCACCTCGCCCCTACCCAGCACGGGGGTCCCGTTCTAGGGTCCCCGTCCACAGCGCCCGGGCCGGTCGGCCTCCCGCCGGCCGTTCGCGAGAGGCCGACGGTACAGCGACGGGAAGAACTCGGCGAAAGGCACATCATGAAGTGCGCGGTCATGGGCGGTACCGGTCTGATCGGGTCACAAGTCGTCACGAAGCTCACCGCGGCGGGACACGAGGCGGTGCCGCACGCGCAGTCCACCGGGGTCGACGTCATCAGCGGCCGGGGGCTGGACGCGGCGGTGGCGGGATCCGACGTCCTCGTCAACCTCACGAACTCCCCGACCTTCGACGAGGCCTCCGCGGCCTTCTTCCGGACCTCCATGGACAACCTCCTCGCCGCGGCGCGGCGCGGCGCCGTCGGCCACTTCGTCATCCTCTCGATCGTCGGCGTCGACCAGGTGCCCGAACTGGCCTACTACCGGGCCAAGACGCTCCAGGAGCACCTGCTGGCCGCGGGCCCGGTCCCGTACTCGATCGTGCGGGCGACGCAGTTCATGGAGTTCATGGACAGCGTCCTGTCGTGGACCAGCGACGGCGACACCGTCCGGCTCCCCGCCACACCGGTCCAGCCGATCGCCGCCGAGGACGTCGCCGCCGCGGTGGCGGAGGTCGCCGCCGGGCGCCCGCTGCGCGGCATCCGCAACATCGCGGGACCCGACGTCTTCCCCCTGGACGAGCTGGGCCGGCTCACCCTGTCCCGCAGGGGCGACCACCGGACCGTCGTCACGGACCCCGCCGCCGGCATGTTCGCCGCCGTCCAGGGCGACGTCCTCACCGACAGGGACGCCTACTTCGGCCCCACCCGCTACACCGACTGGCTCGCGTCACCCTCGTAACCTCGGCGTCCCCGCTCGAAAGGGTCGCGCCAACGCATGCGCGCTCCCGTCGCTCGACACTCCGCGCCCCATCCGCACTCCCCATCCGCACCCCCTCTGTACCTACTAGTATGTACATCCACTCGACGACAAGGAGCCCGTCATGCCTCTGGTCCGCATCGACGCCCTGCGCGCCGACAGCGAGCGCCTGGACGCGCTCGGCCGCGCCGTCCACGAAGCCCTGGTGGAGACGATCGGCATCCCGCCCGACGACCACTTCCAGATCCTGACGAGCCACGACGGTCACCGGAGCACCCTGCGCCACGGGAACTACCTCGGCGTGCGGCGGGACGACGGCATCGTCTACGTCATGATCGTCATGCGCGCGGGACGCACGGCCGACCGGAAGCGGGCGCTGTACCGGCGCATCGCCGAGCTGGCGGAGGAGTACGCCGGTACGGAACCGCGGAACGTCTTCGTCACCGTGCTCGAGAACCAGTCGGTCGACTGGTCACTCGGCCACGGGGAGGCGCAGTACGCCCCGGGGTGACGGCGAGCGGGGCCCGCGCGACGCGCGGGGCGTCGAGCGCGATCGGCCGGAGGTGCGAGGCAGCCAGGGGCACGTACGGACCGGGCTGCGGTCCGGTGCGTCCCCGTGCCGTGTCACGTGCGGTGTCGCGTCCCCGCCCGGCGCGGTCGCGCGTCTCTGGCCCCGTACGGTGACGTACGCCTGTTTCCGTACGGTGACATACGCGACAAGGCTGTGACGGCCGTGCGCACAACGTCAGTTGGGTGCACGGAGTCGAAGAGAGTGACAGTGCCGAGCGGCACGGAAAAAGGGGGAACACCTGTGAGCATTCGTCATCGAGGTGCACTGGTCATGGCGGCGGCCGGGCTGTGCGTGGCGGCGACCGCGGCGGTCGCGGGCCCCGCCGCGGCGGCTCCGGCCGGCGGCGGGGAGCCGCGGTTCCTCGACGCCCGCGAGCTGCCGCCGCACCCGTCGTCTGCCTGGCATGCCGGGCCCGTGACGCCGGGCCAGCCCGAGGGGCCGCCGGTGTGCGCGGGGGAGGCGCTGCCGTCGACGTCGGTGCACCGTACGTTCTGGACCGAGTTCGACACCAACGCCGTCCAGGTGACCGTGGTGGAGCGCGACGTCC
This sequence comes from Streptomyces sp. CC224B, assembly GCF_030010595.1. Classification (NCBI taxonomy): domain Bacteria; kingdom Bacillati; phylum Actinomycetota; class Actinomycetes; order Kitasatosporales; family Streptomycetaceae; genus Streptomyces; species Streptomyces sp. CC224B. The sequence continues at coordinate 41,737 of NZ_JASCXL010000046.1, forward strand.
AGCGCGCCAAGGAGTTCGCCGAGCTGCTGCGCAAGAAGCTCGACGGCTGCGCCGAGCGCCTGGAGAAGGAGCACCCGGACGTGAAGGCCGAGCAGAAGTACTACGGCAAGGTGAACGTGGAGGAGGGCGCCCACGTCTACGGCGTGCACACCGCCTGGGACTCGGGGGCCTCGGACGTCGGCCTCCTCGCCGTCGGCCGCGACGGGCGGACGGTGACGCTCGTCCAGTGGGGCCAGATGGGCACGCTGCCCGACGCGCCGGTGAGCAAGTTCAAGACCACCGTGAAGACGGCCGTGAACAAGCTGTACTGAGCGGAGTTGTGCTGAGTTGTGCTGTGCTGCGCTGCGCTGAGTACTGAGTTGTACTGAGCCGAGCTCGGCCCCGTGCCGCCTCGTCGGCCCCGTCGGCAGCCTGCCGGCGGGGCCGACGTGTGCTCCGGGGGCCGCTTCCGGGCCCGCGCGGGCGGCGGGCCGCTCCCCCGGGCGCCTACCGCCCTTGCGGGACGGCGCGGTGCGCCGGGCCGTGGCCGTTCGCGCAGTGGGCGGCCGCGGCCGGGGCGGGGGCGGGGTCCTCGTGGTCGATCTGCAGGGTGGTGTGCGTGAGGCCGTAGGAGTCGGCGAGGAGCTTGCCCAGGTCGCGGCGCACGGCGTGGCAGTCGCCGCCGGGGCGGACCAGGACGTGGGCGGACAGGGCCGGTTCGCCGGAGGTGATGGTCCAGATGTGCAGGTCGTGGACCTCGGCCACCGAGGGCGTCCGGGCCAGCTCGCTGCCGATCGCGTCCGGGTCCAGGCCCGCGGGCGCCGCTTCGAGGAGGATGCGGCCGGAGTCGCGGAGCAGCCCGCAGCCCGCCTTGACCATGAGGGCGACGACGAACAGCGTGGCGATGGTGTCGGCCCGCGCGAAGCCCGTCGTCATGACGACGACCCCCGCGACGGCGGTGCCGATGAAGGCGAACAGGTCGTTGAGGATGTGCTGGTAGGCGCCCTCGACGTTGAGGGAGGCCCGGTTCGCTTTGGACAGGCACCAGGTCGCGGCGAGGTTGACGGCGACGCCGGCGAGCGCGGTGACGAGCACCATCCAGCCGGTGACCTCCGGCGGACGCAGCAGCCGCTCCACGGCCTCGTAGCCGAGCCAGACCGCCGCGAGCAGCAGGGTGATGCCGTTGGCCTGCGCCGAGAGTATCTCCGCGCGCTTCAGACCGAAGGTGTACGTGCCCTTGGCTGGCCGCGCGGCCAGCCGCATCGCGATGAGCGCGAGGACGAGGGAGAAGGCGTCCGTGAGCATATGGACGGCGTCGGAAATCAGCGCCAGCGATCCGGCGAGGAAAGCGACGACCGTCTCGACGGCAATGAAAACGCCAATCAGTACGAGCGCGAGGGAAAGCCAGCGGCGATCGGCGTCGGCGGAGACCCCGTGGCCGTGCCCGGCATGGCCTCCGGCCTTGTGGTCGTGCCCGTGCTGATGCGTATGAGCGTGCCCCACGGAGAATTCCCCCCACGTCGTACCGGCGGCTTACGCACGGCAGTCAAGCGCAGTCCGACGAGAACCGCAAAGGCTGCATCGGTGACCGTTTTCAATTCCGCTACGGGAGTGTTCGCGGGAGTACCACAGGGCGGATACAAGACCACTCCAGGCCGAATTCAGTCCGGGTGGAAGGGTGTTCCGGGATTCCGCATACGCCCTCGCCCCCGAGGGCCTGGCCCCGTCACCGCCCCTCGCGGCGCCCGCCTCACCGAGGGACGATCCACCGCCATCCCGGCATACCCCTGCTTGTCCGAGCGAGTGCGACAAGGCGTCGCATACCCTCTCCCGCACCGCCGCAACTTGTGACCCACGCCACAACGAATGCCCAAAGGATCATGATGCGGCGTATCCACATCCCGGTCGGCCGTGTGCCACGATGCCGTCTGTCGTTCAACCTCTTGGAGAAACCGCCTCACGGGTTACTGAAGAATTCTTGAACGCTTCGGCTGGACGTCATACGGGGGACGAGAATGCCGACCATCATTGTTCTCGGATACAGGGACGATCTCGACCGGGCACTACGGCGACGAGGGCTGGATCCCTGGTATCTCACGCAGCCACCGGGACTTCCGCCCGGGAAAGTCCGCCACACCCGCGTCTCCGACATCGAGAACGTCCAGGAAATACTGCGGGCGGTACTCGCCGCGGACCTCGACGACGTGGCCGGGGTGCTCACCGTCCACGAGATGGGCGTCTTCGGCGCGGCCTGCCTGCGGCAGCACCTCGGGCTGCCCGGTAACACGGACGCGAGGACGGTGCCCTCCTTCCGCGACAAGTGCCTTCAGAAGCGCGCGCTGCCGTCGCACATCAGCCGCGCGCGCTGCCGGTACGTCTCCCGGGACACGCCGTTCGCCGAAGTCGTCGACGAACTGGGGGACGTCTTCGTCGTCAAACCGGCGACCGGCGCCGGTTCCCTCCGTACGACCGTCGTGCGCTCCGCCGACGCGTACGGGCGCGCCCTGGAGCTGTTTCCCGGCGACTCGGACGTCGCGGTCGTCGCCGAGTCCTTCGTCGACGCGCCCGAGGTCTACATCGACGGCGTCTGGGCGGACGGCCGCCTGCGCTGGTCGTCGATGACGCGCTACCACGACTCGCCGCTCAGCGCCGCCCACGGCGGCGTCCTGGCCGCCCACCTCCTGGACAGACGGCGGCACGAGGCGCTGTTCCGGGAAGCGGAGACGCTCGCCCGCGACGTGCTCGCACACCTGGGCGCCCCCGCGTGCGTGTTCCACCTGGAGGCCTTCGTACGGGAGTCCGGGCTGACCTTCGGCGAGTGCGCCATCCGGCTGCCCGGGGCGCTGTCCCCGCAGGTCAACGAACTCACCTACGGCGTCGACCTCTTCGACGTGGAGATCCGGCTCGCGCTCGGGCAAGGCCTCGACGGAGCGCTGCCCGTCCGGAACGGGCGCGCACCGGACCGCTTCCACGGCTACGTCCTGCTGCGCCGCCCGCGGAGCGGAACCCTCACGCGCGAGGACTTCGAGCGCGGCTTCCGCTTCGACGACCTGGCCTACTCGTCGTCGCCCGATACGCCGCCCGGCCCCTACGGGAAGGTCGGCCACGCCATCGTGTCCGACCCGGACGAGCGGGAGCTGCGACGGACCATCGAGGGCATCGTCCTCTTCAACGAGGCGGGGCGCCCCGACGCGGCCGCCCAGCTCACCTGAGTCTTCGCCTCTCCTGAGCCTTCGCCTCTCCTGAGTCTCCGCCTCCCGCGTTTCCCTTTCCCGCTGCTTCCTTTCCCCCTGCTTCCTTTACGCGCCGTTCCCTTTCCGCGCCGTTTCCCTTTCGCGCTGTTTCCCTTCTTCAGCGCTTCCCGTCTTCTGCGGTTCCCGTCCCCTCTCTCAGGTCCCGGTTCCCGGTTCGGACGGGTACTCCATCCCTGTCGGTCGGAGGTCTTCGCCCCTATGCCGGATCAACGTCCTGCTTCGACGATCTCGTACCTCCTCGAGCGCGCGGCTCACGAGGCCGCGTCCCGAGGCATCACCTTCATCGGCGGCTCGTTCCTGTCCTACGCCGAACTGTGGGACAGCGCCCGCCGGATCGCCCACGGGCTGCGCGGCCACAGTGCGCCGGGCGACCGCGCGCTGGTCGCCGCCCAGGAGCCGGAGGGCTTCGTCCGCGCCTTCTGGGGGTGCGTGCTCAGCGGCGTCGTACCGTGTCCCGTCGCGCCGCCGGCGGACGCGCCCCGGTGGCGCGCCCAACTGGAGCACCTGCGGACGCTGTTGGGCGGCCCGCTGGTGATCCTGCCGAAGGCGGCCGCCGGGGACCTGCCGGACACCGGGCTGCGGGCCGTGACCGTGGAGGAGCTGAGCCAGGCCGCGTCGGACGACGGGCCGCACCACACGGCCGCGCCCGGCGACCTCGCCCTGCTGATGCTGACCTCGGGCTCCACCGGTGCGAGCAAGGCGGTCCGGCTCACCCACGCCAATCTGCTGGCCGCGGTGGCGGGCAAGGCCGAGGCCCTGGAGACGGGTCCCGACGACACCACGATGAACTGGATCTCGCCCGACCACATCGCCGCGATCGAAGCGCACCTGCTGCCGATGTCGCACGGCGCCGACCAGGTCATGGCGACACCGGAGACGGTGCTCGCGGACCCTGTGGAGTTCGTCAGGCTGCTCGCCGCCCACCGGGTGCGCGTGACGTTCACGCCCAACTTCCTGCTCGGGCAGATCAACCAGGCGCTCGCGCGCGGAACCGCCGTGCGCCGGGCGGGTGAGCCGGGCCCGGACCTGTCCCGGGTGCGGCACATCATCTCCGGCGGCGAGGCGACCGTGACCGCCACCGCGCGGGCCTTCCTGACGGCGCTCGCGCCGTACGGGCTGTCCCCGGACGTGATCGTTCCGGCGTTCGGCATGACGGAGACGTGCGCGGGCAGCGTGTTCAACCGCGACTTCGCCGCCCGCGACCTGGGGACGGAGTTCCCGCCGCTGGGCCGCCCGGTGCGCGGGCTGAGCATCCGGATCGCCGACGGCGGCGGCACGGTGCCGGCCTCCACAGAGGACCCGGGAAGCGACGGCACGGGCGGCGGCGGACCCGAGGCGCCCGCCACCGGCCGGGCCCTCCCGTCCGAGCCGGGCGAGGTGCAGTTGCGCGGCACCATGGTCACCGCCGGGTACTTCGGGAACGACCGGGCCACGGCGGAGGCCTTCACGGCCGACGGCTGGTTCCGCACCGGCGACCTGGGCCGGCTCGACGCCACGGGCCGGCTGGCGCTGGTCGGCCGGACCAAGGACTCCGTCATCGTCAACGGCGTCAACTACCACAGCCACGACCTGGAAGCGGTCCTGGACGAGCTGCCCGAGGTGCGCCGCGGCCACGTGGCGGCGTTCCCGGTGCGCCCGGACGGGGCCGACTCCGAGCACCTGGCCCTCGCCTTCGTCCCGGCGGGCGACCCGGGCGACGACGCGGCCGTGTACCGCGCCGTCGTCGCGGTGCGCAGCTCCACGGTGATGCACTGGGGGTTCCGCCCCCAGCTCGTCCTGCCGGTCACCGCGGCCGAGATCCCCCGCGGCAACCTCAACAAGATCCAGCGCTCCCGGCTGCGGGCGGCGGTCGAGGCCGGGGGCCTGGAGCACGCGGCCCGCCGCGCGGAGCAGGTGACCACCAGGTTCCTCGGCGCCTACGTGGCCCCGGAGGGGGACGCCGAGACCACGCTGGCCGGCATCTACGCCCGCGTGCTCGCCACCCGGAAGGTGTCCGCGACCGCGAGCTTCTTCGACCTGGGCGGCACCTCGCTGGACGTGCTGCGGCTCAAGCTGGAGATCCAGGCCGCCTTCGGCATCGACGACGTCCCCATGGCCACGCTCCTCCAGGCCCCGACGGTACGCGCCCTGGCCCGCCGCCTGACCGCCGGGCGCGGCACCGGCGGGGACCGCGCCTACGACCCGCTGGTGCCGCTCCAGGTGACGGGCGAGGGCACCCCCCTGTTCTGCGTCCACCCCGGCCTCGGCGAAGTGCTGGTGTTCGTCAACCTCGCCAAGTACTTCACGGGCGAACGGCCCTTCTACGCGCTGCGGGCCCGCGGGTTCGGGCAGGGCGAGACGCACTTCGGGTCGTTCGCCGAGATGGTCGACACGTACGTCGCCGCCGTCCGGCGGACGCAGCCGCGCGGGCCCTACGCCGTCGCCGGCTACTCCTACGGCGGCGCGGTCGCCTTCGAGATCGCCAGACGTCTGGAGGCCGACGGCGACGACGTCGCCTTCGTGGGCGTCTTCAACCTGCCGCCGCACATCTCCGGCCGCATGCACGAGATCACCTTCACCGACGGCGCGATCAACCTGGCGCTGTTCCTCGAACTGATCGGCCCCGCCGACGTCGAACGGCTGACGGCGACGCTCCGCCCGCTGCCCGAGGCCGACCAGCTCGCCTTCCTGGTCGAGCAGGCGCCACCGCGCCGCCTGACCGAACTCGACCTCACCGTCGACCGGTTCGCGGCCTGGGTGCGCCTGGCGCAGAACATGGTGCACCTCGGCCGTACGTACGAGCCGTCCGGGTCGGTCGAGCGGGTGCGGGTCTTCTACTGCACTCCCCTGCGCGGCACCAAGCAGGAGTGGCTGGACGGCCAACTGCGCCGCTGGGACGACTTCACCCGCGCCCCCACCACGTACATCGAGGTCGACGGGGAGCACTACACCCTGATGAGCCCCCGGCACGTGGGGACCTTCCAGGCGACCCTGCGGCGCGAACTCGCCCGCGCCCTGGACCGATGAGCCGCCGGGGCCGCGCGGCCACCGACACGACCAGGAGGCACTGAGCATGCGAGGCAGGAAGATCCTCATCACCGGCGGCACCGGACAGGTTGCCAGGCCCGTCGCCGAGGCGCTCGCCCCCGCGAACGAGGTGTGGTGCCTGGGCCGCTTCGGCGACACGGCCGCCCGCGAGGAACTGGAGGCGCGCGGCGCCCGCACCTTCACCTGGGACATGGACTCCGGCGACCTGGACGGCCTGCCGCGCGACTTCACCCACGTCCTGCACTCGGCGGTGTACCGGGGCGGGAGCGGCGACTTCGACGGAACGGTACGCGTCAACTCCGTCGGCACCGCGCGGCTGATGACGCACTGCGCCACGGCGGAGGCGTTCCTGTACGTGTCCTCCGGGGTGGTCTACGACCGGACCGACCCCGCCCACCGCTACCGGGAGAGCGACCCCCTCGGCACGGGAGCGCCCTGGCTGCCGACGTACCCCGTCGCCAAGCTCGCCGTCGAGGGGCTGGTGCGCGGCCTCGCCGAGGCGCTCGGCCTGCCCTCGGTGATCGCCCGGCTCAACATCGCCTACGGCCCGTACGGGCACGGCGGCGTGCCCATGATCCTGTTCCGGGACATGCGGCGGGGCACGCCGTGCGCGGTGCCCCGCGAGGGCCAGAACTACTGCAACCCGCTGCACACCGACGACATCGTCCGCCAGGTGCCGCTGCTGTGGAAGGCGGCGCGGACGCGCGCGCGGGTCGTGAACTGGGGCGGTGACGAGGAGGTCGGTATGACCGACCTCCTGGAGTACATGTCCGCGCTCACCGGGGTGCCGGTCACCCTGGACCGCGGCGACCGCAGCCGGGGCACGGCGATGTTCGACCACACCCTGCGCCGCGAGCTCATCGGCGACTGCTCCGTCGGCTGGAGGGCGGGCATCGCGCGCACCGTGGCCGAGCTGTTCCCGGAGTACCGGGACCGTGTCGCCGCGTACGCCGCCACATACGCCGAGGCCGACGCCGACACCTACGCCGACGCGGGCGCGGCGGAAGCGTCCTAGCGGGCGAGGCCCCCCACGCCAGCACCCAGCACCAGCACCGCCCCCGTGACAGCGACAGCGACAGTGACACGAAGGAGTGCCCGGTATGCGCAGGACCGCAGACATCGACGCGCTGCAGCACGTGCTGTGCGCCGCGCTCGGGTCGAGGGAGCCCGTGTGCTCCCTGGCCCGACTGGGCGAGGGCGCCGCGGCGTTCGCCGCCCTCGGCCCCGCGGTCCTGGACCGCCCGACCCTGATCGGGGGTGCGGCGCCGTACGCCCCGTCCCACCCGGCGCCCTCGCACCGCTCCCTCGACGAGCTGGTCCGCCGGGCGAAGGCGCTGGAGGTGTCCCAGGTCCTCGTCCCCCATGTCCGCCGCAGCGACGACACCGGCCCGTTGCGGGAGGCGGGCTTCGTCCCCGTGGCGGCGGCCGCCGAGGGCGTGGTGCGCCTGGCCGGGCCCACCGGCCAAGCCGTCACGGCCTACGACACCGGCGGAACCGATGAAGTCGACGGGGCGGCCCGTGGGGCCGACTGGGAACGGTTCACGCTGAGTGAACTGGACGCGCGCCCGTGGGCGCGCGAAGCCTTCGCCGCCCTGCACCGGCGCGCCGACGACCGTGCCGGTGGGGGCGCGCACGGCGGGGGCTTGTACGGCGCCGCGGCTCTCGACGCGCTGGCGCGGGGGCCGTTGGGGAAGCGCACCGAGATGCTGGTGAGCCGTGCCGACGGCGCGGTGGTGCACGTCGCGCTGCTGACCGCCTCGCACAACGGCCGGGGCGTCTACGTGCTCGCCCAGGCCACGGACGACGGCGCCCCGGCCGCACGGGACGGTTCCGCGACGGCGGCGTGCCTGTGCGAGGTGTGCCTCGGCGCGCGGCGCTCCGGCCTCGACTGGGTCCACCTGGGCCGCGGGGACGCCACGCGACTGCGGCGCCTGGGCGCCGACCTGCTCGTCCCTCTGGACCACTGGCTGCGCGCCCCCGGCCTCGCGCCGGTGCCGGGTGAGGCGGAGCGGGCGGGTGAGGCGGAGGAGGCGGCCGTCACGGCCTTCGCGGCTCCGGCCGTCAGGGCGGTGCCGGTCCCGGGCCCGGCCCGGTTCCGGCGTCAGCCGCGGTTCGACCTGGTCGACCTGTCGAGCAACACCCACCCGTTCCTGGGCGCGGGGAGCCGCTACCCGCAGCTCGACACGACCGAGCTCGCCACGGCGTACCTCGCCACGCTCGGGCGGTGGCCCGGCCACGACGGGCTCGGGGCGCTGAACGCGGACCACCTGCTGTTCACCAGCGGGGCCGTCGACGGTGCCGCGCTGCTCCTGACGGCGCTGGCCTCGCCCGGCGACCGCGTGTGCGTCACGTCGCCCACCTTCCCGCTGTACGAGCACTTCGCCCGGGTCCAGTGGCTGTCCGTCGTCGACGTGCCGTTGCGCGGCGACGACGCGGCAGACCTCGACGTCGACGCGATCCTGGCCGCCGGTCCGCGGGTGACCGTCCTGTGCGACCCGAACAACCCCGTGGGGACCCGGCTCGACGAGGACCGCGTACGGGCCCTGGTGGAGCGCGGCGACGGCCTGGTGGTGATCGACGAGGCCTACGTCGAGTTCAGCGAGAAGCCGTCGTACGCCCCTCTGGTGGGGCGGTACGACAACCTCGTCGTGCTGCGGACGCTGTCGAAGGCGTGGGGGCTCGCGAGCGCGCGCTGCGGTGTCGTGCTGGCCCGGCCCGGCGTCGTCGAGGCGCTGCGCCGGGTGCAGGTGCCGTTCGGCTTCACCGACGCCTCGCAGCGCGCGGTAGGGGACCGGCTGACCCGCGCGGAGGAGGTGCTCGCCGGCGTCCGGCGCGTCCGTGCCGAGCGGGAGCGGATGGCCGCGGCGCTGGCGGAGCACCCGGCGGTGGACCGCGTGTTCCCGTCCGAGACCAACTTCCTGCTGGTGCGGCTGCGCGAGCACGAGCAGGTGCTCGACCGGCTGTACGGCGCGGGAATCCTCGTCGCCGACACCGGCCGCGCCCTGCCGGACACCTGCCGTATCTCGATCGGCGACCGGCACGCGAACGACGCCTTGCTCGAAGCGCTCCCGGCCGCCCTGTGACAAGGACGGCCGAGAAAGAGAACCACGGAGAAACGAGCCGATTAACTCCTAACTCCCGGATGAACTTCCCGGCCAGAAAGCTGGCCCTTTTCCTCGATGACCACGAAGGAAAGGACGTCGTCGCCGATGTTCTTCAGGTCGTGCAGGTGGTGACGGCCTTCGGAGCAGCGGAAGTACTGGGTGTGGCCGCGGGCGTACGTGATCTCGCGGCTGCTTCCGTCGCTGAGGTGCTGACGCGCCTTTCCACTGGTCAGGGCTATCCAGAAGTAGTCCAGGACGTGCCGGTGGACGGGGATCCGCTCCCCTGGCGCGAGGTCGGTCTGCCAGACGCGCAGGGTGCCGGTCTCCTTGAGGAGCGTCCGGCCGACGCAGCCGTTGTGGGCGTTGTCGTCGAATTCCTTCCGCAGTTGGGGGCTCCAGCGGGCGAATCCTTCGGCCACGGTCGTACTGACCAAGGAGGGGGCGGTGTGCGCGTCATGACCCACGAACCAGGTCCTTCCGGTCTCGGACGAGCCTTTCCGGTCCACCGGAATATACCGGCGGATTTCCGGGCCATGTTATAGCGAACAGCCAAGGCGAACCAGGCCGCGGCGAAAGGAAATGGACCGGTGCGAATCCAGTGCTATTCCGTACGGGAACGGGCCACCGTGAGGCGGGGCCAGTCCGCGAGGTCGCGGAGGAGTTGCCGGTCGTGCGTGGCGACGACGACGGCCGCGCTCGTGGTGCGGACGGCCGCCGTCAGCTCGTCGACGAGGGCCGGGGACAGGTGGTTGGTCGGCTCGTCGAGCAGGACGAGGCCGGGCCGTCCGGCCAGGGCCAGCGCCAGGTCCAGGCGGCGTCGCTGACCCTGCGACAGGCGCCCGACCGGTGTGCGCCGCGCCTCGGCGTCGAGCAGGCCGAGCGCGTCCAGCGGCACGGCGTCGGCGTCCCGCAGCACCCCGCGCGCCACCAGCAGGCCCGCGTGGCGGGCGTACGCGTCGCCGGCGGTGAGGTCGGGGTCCTGCTCGGCGGTCTCCTGGGCGAGCCGCACGACCCGGGCTCCCCGCGCCGTCCGCACGTACCCGTCGGTGGGTTGCAGGGCACCGGCGAGGACCGCGAGCAGCGTGGACTTCCCGGCGCCGTTCGGGCCGGTGACGAGCAGCCGGTCGCCGCCGTCGAGGGTCAGGCCGACCGGCCCTGCGAGGCGTCCCGCGACGGCGACGCCGTGCGCCCGCAGCAGCGGCGTACGCGGACGGACGCGCGGGTCCGGCCAGCGCGGTGCCGGGGGCGGCTCCGGTAGGTCGACCCGGTGCGCCGCCAGGGCCTCCCGCTGCCGGTGCAGCGCCTGGACGACGCCCGGCGCGCGCGACTGGCGCCGGTGCTTGCCGGTGCCCTTGTCGGGCCGCCAGCCGGTGGAGAGGCGGTCGCGGGCCCTCGCCACCGCGTCGGTCAGGCGCCGGTGCTCGGCCACCTGCTCGTCGTGGTCCCGTTCCCAGCGCTCGCGCTCACGCCGCCGGGCGTCCTGCCAGGCGTCGTAGCCGCCCGCGTACAGGCGAGGCCTCCCGTCCCGGGTCGGGTCGAGGTCGAGGAACCGGTCGGCGACGTCGCGCAGCAGCGCCCGGTCGTGGCTGACGACGGCCAGGCCACCGTCGTGGGCGCGCAGCGCGCGGGTCAGGAAGGCGAGGCCGTCGGCGTCGAGGTGGTTGGTCGGCTCGTCGAGCAGCAGCACGTCGTGGTGCGCGCCGAGCAGGCACGCGAGCCGGACCCGGTGGCGCTGTCCGACCGACAGCGTCGACAGCGGGCGGTCGCGGTCGGCGGGCGCCCCGAGGGAGGCCAGGGCGACGTCGACGCGCCGCTCGGCGTCCCACGCGTCGAGCCGGGTCGCGGCGTCGAGCGCGGTGGCGTAGCGGTCCTCGGCGGTGGGGTCGCCGTCGGCCAGGGCGCGGGTCGCCCCGTCCAGTGCGGCGAGGGCGGCGCGCGAGGCGGCCAGCGCCTGTGACGTGAGGGTGCCGACGGTGTCACCGGGGCGCGCGGGCAGGTCCTGGCGGGCCAGGCCGATGGTGCCGGCCCGGTGCACGGTGCCCCGGTCGGGCTCGACGAGCCCGGCGAGGACGTGCAGGAGGGTCGTCTTGCCGCGGCCGTTCTCGCCGACGACGGCGAGGCGCGACCGGGCCGGGACGGTGACCGAGACGTCGTGCAGCACGCGCCGGGATCCGCGGACGACGGTGACGCCCTCGGCGCGGACGTGCGCGGCGCCGCCCGCGTCGACGGGCAGGCAGAGGGTCTCTGGGGCGGGGTTGAGGTTCACGGGTGCTCCGCAGCTCGCAGGGAGCCGGGCAGCGAGAGGCGCCGCCCGGCGGGAACCGGGACGGCGGGCGCGGTGTCAGCAGGAAGGGGGCGCCGCCGTCAGCGGGTGGAGCGGACCTTCTGCGACCAGATACCTCGTGCCATGCCTCTCAGGGTAACGCGGCCCCTCCCCGCGCTTCCTCCCGTTTACGGGCCCGCCCGGTCACCGCCCCGGGCCGGGTTCCGCCGGTCTCGTCGGACCCGTCAGCCTTGCCGGTTCCGTCAGTCCCGTCGGTCCCGCCGGTCCCGTCGGCGGGAACACGTACAGCACCTGCGGCTCGCCCCAGGCGGCGAAGTCGTCGGCGGGCTCGGCGCCGAGGGCGTCCAGGAGCCGCCGTGAGCGGCGGTTGGCCCGCTGGGTGACGGCGGCCACGCCGGGGACGGGCGAGCGCACCGCGCCTCGTGCCCAGGCGGCCACGGCGGCGACGGCCTCGCGCGCGTAGCCGCGGCCCCAGTGCTCGGGCAGGAACTGGTACGACACCTCGGTACGGCCGTCGTGGCCGTCGGCCTCGGCCACGACGAGGCCGAGCACCGCGCCGTCCTCGTGCCGTACGGCGGCGAACGCCCCGGGGACACCCGCGCAGTGGCGCTCGCGGACGCGCACGACGTCGGCGGGCACGGGACCGCCGAGGTACCGCCGCACCCGCGGGTCCGTCCAGAGCCGCACGGCGTACGGCACGTCCGCCCGCTCGACCGGGCGCAGGGTCAGCCGCGCCGTCGTGAGGGTCGCGGGCCAGTCGACCGGCGTCCGCGCGGGGCCCGCCCGGCCGGGTGCCGTCGCCGTGTCCCCGCCGTCCCGGCCGTCCCCGCCGTTCCCGCCGGCCGTCATGGGCTGCATGGATGCCATGGGCCCATCGAAGCAGAGCCGGAGATCGCACCGCACGGCTTCCGTACGCGCCGACCTGCGGGGGCCGCGTGCCGGGACGCCCCCGACGGCCGCCCGCCCGGCTCACAGCGGCGGCGTCGCGGGGGCCGGGCCCAGTGTCGTCGTGCCGGGGGCGGCCCGGTGGCCGAGGCCCGTGCGGTAGGCGTCCAGGGCGGCTTCGACGCGGCCGGTGCGGCGGAACAGGTCGCCGAGGAGGCGGCACAGGTCGGCGAGGTCCCCCGCGGCGCTGGAGCGCTCCAGGAGGGACAGGGCCGCGCAGTAGTGCTCCTCGGCGGTCTCGGTGTCGCCGCGCTCCTCCGCGATCAGGCCGAGCAGACGGTGCGCGCCGCCCGCGTGCACGGCGCCGCGCTCGGCACCGAGCGGACCGCCGTCCCTGGGGTTTCCCCGGCCGCCGGTGCCCTCGGCCTCGGCCTCGCGGTCACCGTGGTCCTCGTACGCGCCGCTCTCGCCGCCGGTGCCGGTATCCGCGCCGAGCAGCGGCCTCAGCAGTGCCTCCGCCTCGCTCGGCCTGCCCCGTCGCCGCAGTACGTCCGCCAGTTCGACCTCCACCTGCTCGGTGAACAGGGCGGCGCGTTTGGAGGCGAGCATGTCGCGGGCGGTGCGCAGTTCCCGCTCGGCGCTCGCCAGGTCGCCGTCCTGGGCGTGGACGTAGCCGCGCATCCAGTGGCAGTGGGCGAGTTCGGTACGGATGTGCAGGTGCTGGTAGAGCTCCTGGGCCTTGGCGAGGGAGGCGTCGGCCTCGGCGGTGCGGCCCTCGGCGATGAGGGTGCGGGCGACGCCGCGGTGCATATGGGCGACGAGTGCCGGGTCGCTGACGCGCGGGGCCAGGGCGAGGGCCAGCTCGGCGGCGTGGGCGGCGCGCGCGTGGGCGCCCATGTCCATGTAGGGGGCGATGGACGCGGTGTAGAGGAGCAGCAGGGCGTCGGGGTCGTGCAGGCCGGAGGCGTTGAGCTCGTCGAGGGCGGTCTCCAGGAGGTAGCAGGCGTAGCGGAGTTCGCCGGTGAGGAGGTGGGCGGTGGCGCGGCCGCGGATGGCGGGGACGCGGCGCGGCAGCGGCTCGTCGGCGAGGAGCCGCTCCACGGCGGCGAAGCAGTCGCGGGCCTCGCCCAGGTCGCCGGATTCGAGGAGGCAGTCGCCGAGCCCCTGGAGCGCGGCGGCCTGTTCGGGCACGAGTTCGTGCGCGGCGGCCTCCTCGTGCAGGGCGCGGAAGACGGCGGCGGCGTCCTCGGGCGCGCCGGTGGCCAGGGCCCGGCGGGCGTCGGTGAGGCGCAGCCGCAGCTCGGTGCCCAGCCGGGCGGGGCGTCCGGTGGCCAGTTCCTCGTAGCCGACGCCGAGGCGCCCGGCGAGGTGCCGGAGGGCGGCCTCGGAGGGGCGGACCCGGCCGGACTCCAGGGTGGAGACGTAGGCGGGCGTGTACGCGGGCTCGGCCAACTGGCGCTGGGTGAGGCCTCGTTCGGTGCGCAGCCGCAGCACCCGGCGGCCGATCTCCGCCGGGTCGTCGAGCCGTGCCCCCTCGGGGCTGCTTTCCGCCACCTCTCCCCCTCCGTGCAGCGTTCACAGGTCCGTGACCTGAGCTAAGTCGATGGACGCGGGGGTTGGATAGGGGCCGGACGGGTTTGCCGGGGGGCGCGAAGGCGCCGCCAACTCACGCGCCCCTCGGGCAACTTCGCGCGGCCCATTGCCACCACTCGCGGGGGCCTCTACGTTGAGCCACGCCTTAACTCGGCTTAACACGCCGTTTAATCGGCGCACTTCAGGAGACCCCCACATGCGTAACGACCCTTCCCGCTCGTCCGGCACACCCGACATACCTGGCATATCCGGCATACCTGGTTCCGCCAGACGTACGCGCCTGCGGATCGCCCTGGCCGCGGGCGTCCTGGCCACGGCGACGCTCGCCGCCACCGGTGCCGCCACCGCCCACCCGGAAGCGCACCCGGAGGCCCACTCGGGAACCCACGCGGAAGCCCCCACGGAAGCCCGCCCCGGAACCCACCCGAAGGCCCACCCGGATCCGTCCGGCGGCTCGTCCCACCAGCGCGTGGAGTACTTCGGCGAGGACGGCCACCCCCGCCACACGCGGGTGGCGGCGTCCGAGCCGCTGTCCGCAGCGGAGCGCTCGGCCGTCGCGGGCGACGGCGACGTGGTGCCGATCGTGCGCAACGGGCCCGTCGGCTCCAAGGCCGACGTCGTGTTCATCGGCGACGGCTACACCGCCGCGCAGCAGGAGGACTTCCACGCCGACGTGCGCGCCAAGTGGGCGGAGGTCTCCGCGGTCGAGCCCTACGCCTCGTACAGGCACCTCTTCAACGTCTGGGCGGTGGACGCCCACTCGCGCCAGTCGGGTGTCTCCGGCGACCCGGCGAGCGGGGTGCGCAAGGACACCGCGCTCGGCTCGGCCTTCTTCTGCGACGGCATCGAGCGGCTGCTGTGCGTCGACACCCACAAGGTCGAGGCCTACGCGCGCAAGGCCGCCGACCCGGACCTGGTGATCGTCCTCGCCAACTCCGCGAAGTACGGCGGCGCGGGCTACAACGACATCACCTCGCCCTCCGGCTACGACGGCATCGCCACCGCCTCCTCCGACAACGCGCAGTCCTCCCAGGTCGTCGTGCACGAGACGGGCCACTCGCTGGGCAAGCTGGCGGACGAGTACTGGTACGACGAGTACGGCACCTACACGGGCGCCGAGCCGTGGGAGTCGAACATCAGCAAGCTCACGGCCGCGCAGCTCAGCGCGCAGCAGAAGAAGTGGTACCGCTGGATCGGCCGGACCTCGCCGGACGGCGGCACCGTCGGCGCGTACCAGGGCGGCGGCTACCACCCGCGCGGCCTGTACCGGCCCACGGACAACTCGATCATGCGCACCCTCGGCCGGGAGTTCAACCTGCCCGGGCGCGAGGCGATGATCGCGGGCTTCCACCGGCACGCGTCGGTCGTCACCGGCAGGACGCCCACCGACAGCGCGGTGCGGCGGGGGCAGCGCATCACCGTCGAGGCGGGCGACGGCGTCCGGCTGCGGTGGTACGTCGACGGCCGGGCGGCCCGCAAGGGCGCGGACGCGCGGACCGTCACCCCGCGCTCCCTGGGCGTGCCCGCCGACGGCCGCGCGCACACGGTGACGGTCCGCGCGCGGGACACCACGCGCGCGGTCCGCGACCCCGGGCTGCGCGGGCTCCTGACGGGCGAGCTGACCTGGCGCGTCACGCGCTGACCCGGTAACGGGCGGCCGGGGCGGATGGCCCTCGGCCGCGAGCCAGGTATGACGTACCCCCGGGACGGGCAGTGTTCTCGCTGCCCGTCCCGTCCGTCCGACCGGGGGTGCCGACGTCATGAGCTCCGTCCCGCAGGAACCCCTGACCGCCGCGGCGCGGCGGCTGCTGCCCGGGCTCGTCGCCCTGCGGCGGGCGCTGCACCGCGCCCCGGAGACCGGGCTGCACCTGCCGCGCACCCGGCGGACGGTGCTCGACGCGCTGGACGGGCTGCCGCTGACGGTGACGACGGGGCGGGCGCTCAGCTCCGTGGTGGCCACGCTGGACGGCGGCCGTCCCGGGCGGACGGTGCTGCTGCGCGGCGACATGGACGCGCTGCCGCAACAGGAGGAGACGGGACTCGAGTTCGCCTCCGAGGTGCCGGGCGTGATGCACGCCTGCGGGCACGACCTGCACACGACGATGCTCGTCGGCGCCGCCCGGCTGCTCGCCGAGCGGCGCGCGGAGCTGCCCGGCCGGGTCGTGTTCATGTTCCAGCCCGGCGAGGAGAAGGGCGGCGGCGCCCGGCACATGATCGACGAGGGGGTCCTGGAGACCTCCGGCGGCGCCGGTGTGGAGGGGGCCTTCGCGCTGCACGTCTCCACGCGGTTCGCGTCCGGGACCGTGCACCTGCGGCCCGGGCCGTCGTTCGCCGCCGCCGACCTGCTGCGCATCACGGTCCGCGGCCGGGGCGGGCACGCCTCGGCGCCGTACCTGGCACTCGACCCGGTGCCGGTCGCCTGCGAGATCGTGCAGGCCCTGCAGACGATGGTGACCCGCACGGTGCACGTCTTCGACCCGGTGGTGCTGACCGTCGCCCGGATCGCCGCGGGCACCACCACCAACATCATCCCGGAGACCGCCGAACTCCACGGCACCTTCCGTACGTTGACGCCGCGGGCGCGGCGACTGGTGCGGGAGAACGTCACCCGGGTCGCCCGCCACGTCGCGGCGGCGCACGGCGCCACGGCGGAGGTGGAGCTGGAGGAGGGCTATCCGCCGGTCGTCAACGACGCGGGCTTCGCCGCGGCCGCGCGGGCCGCCGCCGGCGACCTGCTCGGCGCGGACCGCGTCCACCACCTGCCCGAGCCGGTGATGGGCGCCGAGGACTTCTCGTACGTCCTCGAACGCGTCCCGGGCGCCATGGCCTTCCTCGGTGCCCGGCCGCCGGGCACGCCGTCCGAGGGCGCTCCCGACATCCACTCCAACCGGGTCGTCTTCGACGAGGACGCCATGGCGGTCGGCAGCGCCGTCCACGCGGCCGTCGCCCTGGACTTCCTGGGCGGCTGACCGCGCGGACGGGCGGGCCGGGGCGGCTGTCAGACCACCGCCCCGGAGTCGCCGCTCCGGCGCCGCGCCGCCGGCGCACCGGCGGGGCCGCGGCCGTCGGAGGTCCGGGCCGAGCGGGGCGGCGCCGGGTTGCGCCGCTCAAGGAGCACCGCCCCGGGGACCGCCACGGACACCGTCGAGGCCATGCCCAGGAGGACGCCCGCGATCAGGGCCACGGAGAAGTCCGCGAGCGAGTCGCCGCCGAGGACGGCCAGCGCGGCGAGGACGAACAGCGCGCCCATGCCGGTGTTCACGGTGCGCGGCAGGGTGCGCAGGACGGCCTGGTTGGCGAGGGCCGCCAGATCGGCCCGCGGGTCGCGGCGCCGCGCCTCGCGGACGCGGTCGAAGACGACCACCGTGTCGTTGACGGAGTAGCCGATGACCGTGAGCACGGCCGCGAGGAAGACACTGTCCACGGTCTTGCCGAGCCACGCGAACAGGCCGACGACCAGCAGCACGTCGTGGACCATCGCGGCCACGGCGGCCGTCGCGAACGTCCACCGGAACCGGACGCTCAGATAGAGGAGCTGGGCGGCGACGGCGATGCCCAGCGCGATGAGCGCCTTGTGGCGCAGCTCGTCGCCGAGGCTGGGGCCGATGCGCTCGTCGCGCTCGACGGTCACCTCGCCGCCGGGGCCCGCCAGGGCTTCCTTGATCCGCTGCTGCTCGGCGTCGGTGAGGTCGCCGGTGCGGACGGTGATGTCGGCGGTCTCGCCGTCGCCGGACTCCTGCACCACCGCGCGCGGGAAGCCCGCGTCCGCGACGGCCGCGCGGGCCGTGTCGGCGTCCACGGAGCGGCTGGTGCTGTACTCGACCATGCGGCCCCCGGTGAACTCGACGCCCAGGTCGAGCCCGCGCACCACGATCCCGGCGACCGCCACGGCGACCAGGAGCGCGCTGGCGCCGAGCCAGCGCCTGCGGTGGCGGACCAGTTGGGGGTCGCGGCGCGCGAGCAGGGTGCGGACGCGGCCCGCGCCGGCCAGGCCGGTGAGGTGCGGCCGGGCCCGCACGAAGCGGCGGCGCACCGCCGCCTCGGCGAGCGCCCGGGTCACCACGAAGGACGCCACCATCGACACCAGGACACCGATCGACAGCGTCACGCCGAAGCCCTTGACCGGGCCGGTGGCGAAGAAGAACAGCAGGCCCGCGGCGAGCAGCGTCGTCACGTTCGAGTCGACGACCGCGCTCCACGCCTTGGTGAACCCGGTGTGCAGCGCCTTGGCCATGCTGCGCGGTGCCGCAAAGGCGCGGGGCTCCCGGTCGGGGCGGAGCGCGCGGGGGCCCAGGTACTCCTCCCGCGCCCGCTCGAAGACCAGCACGTTGGCGTCCACCGCCATGCCGATGGCCAGCACGAAACCGGCGAGCCCCGGCAGGGTCAGGGTGGCGCCGACCGCGAGGAGCGCGGCGTACGCCATGAGTCCGTACAGCACGAGCGCCACGGTGGCGAGGGCGCCGAGCAGCCGGTACACGACGACGATGAACAAGCCCGTCAGGGCGAGGCCGATGAGGGCGGCCCGGGTGCTGGCCTCGATGGCGGCGGCGCCGAGCGTCGGGCCGACGGTGCGCTGTTCGACGACCTCCACGGGCACCGGCAGGGCGCCGCCCTTGACGAGCGCGGCCAGGTCGCGGGCCTCGTCCTCGTCGAAGCCGCCGGTGATCTGGGTGCTGCCGCCGGTGATGCCGGTGCCGCAGGACACGTCGGCGTTGACGCCGGGCGCGGAGATGACCTTGCCGTCGAGGACGATGGCGACGCGCCGCTCGGGCGCGCCCTGCGGCGCGCACGCCGCCTTCCCCGTCACGTCGGCCCAGTCGGCCGCCGCGCCGCCGCGGAAGTCGAGGGTGACGTACCAGCCGTTGAGTGTCTGCTGGTCCAGGACCGCGTCGGCGTTCTTCACGCCGTCGCCGGTCAGCACGGTCGGGCCGAGCTTCAGATGGCCGCCGGGTCGGTCGGGGTCGGGCAGGGTGCGGGAGCCGTCGGCGGCGGGCTCGGCCCGGCCGGCGCGGTCGGTCTCGCCGGTCACCGGGTGCACGGTGAGCTGCGCGGTGCGGCCGATGACCGCGGCGGCCTCGCGCGGGTCGCGGACGCCGGGCAGTTCCACGACGATGCGCCGGTCGCCGGCCTGGGTGAGGCTCGGCTCGGACACGCCGAGCGCGTCGACGCGCTGGCGCAGCACCTCGACGGCCCTGCGGGTGGCGGCCTCGTCGGCCTTGACGGTGGGTGAGTCCCTGGTCTCCAGGACGATCTGCGTGCCGCCCTTCAGGTCGAGGCCGAGGCGGGGCGACTGGGTGAGGGCGAGATACAGCGAGGCGGCGACGGCGACGAGCGCGACGATCGCCCGCCACAAGGGTGCGCGGGGCATGGGTGTACTCCACATCCACGATGGATCCACGATGAGGGCATGACGAAGGAGGACGGCGCGACGGCCGGGCGCGGCAAGCGCCCGTCAGGCGGCGTCCATGACGGTGTCGTTGCTCCATCGCGGGGGCGGCCCACGCGGCCGGGGCCCGGCGGCGATGTCCTGCCGGGTGAGCGGGGCGGGCCCGGCAGCCACGGCGGGCCCGCCCGCCGACCGGTACGGGGCCCGGCCGACGGCCGTGGTGCCCGGCCAGGGCGGATGCGGAAGGTGCGCGGGGGCGGGGCGCGCGACCGTGGCACGGTCGGCGTGGGGCAGGGCGGGGAGGGAGGGGGCACTGGCGTGCGGCGCTGTGCCCTGCGGGGCTGCCGGGCGGGGGTCTGGGGTGTGTGGGGTGTGTGGGCCCGCGGTGCGCGGAAGAGCGGGGGTGTGTGGGGCCGCGCTGTGCGCGTCAGTGGGGGCGCGCGCCCCTGCGGTGTGCGGGGCCACGGTGTGCGGGGGACCGAAGACGTGCGCCCCCGCGGTCTGCGGCAGGCCGGAGACGTGCAGGCCCGATTCGGGCGCGGGGGCGGCGCCTTGGGCCTGGGACGCCAGGCCCGCGCCGCGCGCGGGGGCGGCGCCCTGGGCCTGGGGCGCGGCGGTGGCCGGGGCGCGGTGACCCGCGGCCCGCGCGGCGTCGTCACGGGCCCGCGTGTCCGGGCCGGACCCGGCGGGCACGGAGGCGGACGCCGAGGCGGCGTGGGCCGGGTGCGGCACCGCCGCGGCCCAGGCCTGGACCGCGTGCGCGGCCCCCGGTCCGGAGGAGGGCACCACGAAGGCCAGGACGGCCACGACGGCCGAAAGGAGCGAGGCCACCGACCGGGCGGACCGGGCGCGGTACGGCACGCGGGCCTCCTGTCCGGGGTTCGGCGGGTCGTCGGGCCTCCCGGCCATCGGCGCCGGGAAGACCCCGGGCAGGGAGCCACGCGGCTCAGGGGTCAACCGCTCCAACGCCCTGCCCGACCGGCGAGTTCCCGCCCGTGGCGGGAGCCCCGACGACCGGCGAGTGCCCATTTGCGGCAGCCGTGCGCCGCCGCCCTCGATGCGGACGCCCTCCCCGGGGCGGCCGGGAGCGGAAGCCGCCGCCCCGCTTCTGCCGAGGGCAGAACATCACCCCGGCCGCCCCCGCGGCTCCTACGCTGAACCCGTGAGCAGCCAGGCGACGAACCCCACCAGCCCTTCGACCTCCGCGTGCCGGCCCGGCCAGGGCGCCCGCGTCATCCCGCTGCGCCCGGCGGCCGCGCCCGCGGCCCCCGCGGAGCCCGCCCCCAAGGAGCCCCTGTGGCGCGACCTCGTCGGGGCCGTGCTGCGGCGTGAACGGCTGGCGCAGGAGCGCACGCTGAAGGACGTCGCGGACGCGGCCCGGATATCGGTGCCGTATCTGTCGGAGGTCGAGCGCGGCCGCAAGGAGGCGTCGTCGGAGGTGCTCGCGGCGGCCGCGCAGGCGCTCGGCCTCGGCCTCGGCGACCTCCTCGGGCGGACGTACCACGAGCTGACGGCCGGCACGCGGCGCGCGCGGGACCGCGGCCACGGCACCGGGACGGCCTCCGTGGCGGCGGCGCCGCGCGCCTCCGTGGCGTACGTCGGCACCGCCCCGCACGGCGGCGGCCCGCACCAGGCCCGCCTGAGCCTCGCCGCCTGAACCTCGCCGCCTGACGTCGCGCGGGCGACGACACGAGGGCGTACGCGGCGGCGGACGCGACGGCGCGGACGCGTGAAGGGCCCGTGCGGCCGGTGCCACGGGGACGGGCACCGGCCGCACGAGCGTGCCCGTCAGGCCTTGGGCCACCACGGGGTGCCGGTGTCCCGCAGCGTGTTGGTGCCGCAGTGCACCTCGCCCATGCCGATGTGGTACGTGTACCAGTCGTCGATGTACGACGTGGTGAACCCGGCCTTGGCGTACACGGAGGTCACGGCCTCGGTGAAGATGTCCTTGCCGCCGATGACCGGGCCCCACTGCTTGGGCGCGAGGTAGCGGGTCGGGCTGAGCAGCACGCCGTTGACGGCGCCCGGGACGTAGGCGCTGTTCTGCCACGCGGCGGCGGCACGGGAGGAGGACCCGGTCCCGCTGCCCGAGCGGCCGTCGTCGCCGCGGAGCTGGTTGAACGCCCGCAGCGAGTCCGGGCCGAGGCGGCGCAGCTTGCGGCTGCTGCTCAGGCCGCTGCTGTCGGCGTCGTCCCGTACGTACAGGCCGGGCACGCGCACGATCTCCGCGTCGGTGACGCCGGTCTCGCGCTTGAGGACGGCGAGGTTGGCCTCGATGCGCTCGGCGGCGAGCTTGTTGTCCGCCTTGAACTTCGCGGAGCCGAGGACCTTGTCGATGGTCTCCTTGGGTGCCGGGATGCCGGGGCCGCGCGGCACCGAGAACATCTTCTGGCCGCCGTGGCCCTCACGCTGGGCCTTGCGCAGCAGCTCCACGCCGGCCCGCGGGTCGGCGACGCCGATGCGCCAGCCGCGCCCGGTGTCGGCGGGCAGGAACTGCACGAACTCGTCCACGTGCCCGACCGCCAGCCAGGAGGTGTCGAGCAGCAGCGGGTCCTGGGCGCCCTGCGACTTCAGGAACGTGCGCATGGACTTGGCGGGCTTGGAGCCGGTGTCCTTGCGGTAGCCCTGGATGATGCGCCCGGCGGGGTAGCTCTTGTCGCCGAGCGTGTACGGCGGGATGGTCTCCAAATTGCCCATGGAGTTGAGCGTCCACTCCTCGTCGGCACCGGCCTTGCCGACCTGCACCACGCCGACGTCGGGGCCGCGGAGCTTCTCGAACAGCTCGCGGCCCGCCGGGCGGTCGAGCTGGGCGGAACGTATCAGCACCCGCATCGTGCGGGGCTTGCCGCCCGGGCCCGGCATGCTGGCGTAGCCCGGCTCGACGAAGTCCTGCGCCCAGACGTCGCCGTACTTCGTGAACGTGGTGAGCGGCTTGGCGATCCCGGCGGCCCTCACCTGCTCGGCCAGGTCCTTGACGAACTTCCGCTGGGCGCGGCCGTACTCACCGGTGCCCTTGATCCGGGTCACCAGGACCTCCTGCGCGCGCTGGAGGTGGTGGTGGGTGAGCACCGGCGCGGTGCGCAGGACCACGTCGTCGGAGCGGGACGGGCCGTCACCGGTGACGGTGAACCGCACGGTCACGAGCCCGTTCCAGCGGCCGGCGTCGCGGACGACGTCGGTCGCCTCGATGCCCAGCTCCACGCCGGAGCGCAGTTCCTTCGTGGTGAGCTTGTCGGTGGGCTTCAGCAGGGCCCAGCGGCCGTCGCGCTTGACGAACAGGCGGGCCTTCTTGGCGCCCGCGCCCACCGCCTTGACTGTGCCGCGGCTGCCGTCGGCCGCGTCGGGCAGCGGCACGGTCCGCAGCCGGGCCAGGTCGGCGGCGTCCTTGGCGCCGTTGACCTTGGTGTCCGAGGCGTCGTTGCACCGGGCCAGCGCGGCGTCCGAAAGCGGCCGCCCCCGGCTGTCCTTGACCGGGCAGCGCTTGGCGTCGTCGTCGATGTTGGGCAGGAGGACCGCTCCCCGCTGCGCGGTCCAGGTGTTCTCGCCGCTCGTGTCGCTGTCGCCCTCGACGTCGACGCGTCCGTCGCGGTTCACGTCCGCGCGCAGGTCGGGCGCCTTGGCCCGGACCGGTGCCGCGGTGTCGGCCATGGCCGTGGCCCCCGTCGCCGCGAGCACCCCGGCCATGCCGGTCGCGAGGGCGATCCTTCTCCAGCCGTGCGTGTGCACAGTTCCCCTCTCGTCGGGCCCTCTGGTCAGTTGGCGAGGGCCGCTGGAGGGAAAGAGTCCGTACGGGCCAAGGGGGTTGCTCGCGACGTCCGTTGCCGGGCGCCCGACGGGACGGCGGGTGCCGGGGGCGCACGTCACCGCCGCACGGCGCCGCCGGGCCGCGCGCTCCTGCGGTGCGCGGAAGTCGTCCGCCGTCCCTCACTGCCGGGTGCCGTACGCCGTCCCGCATCGCCGGGTGCCGTACGCCGTCCCGAACTGCCGGGCGCCGGACGCCGTTCCGGGCGGGCGGGGTGCCGTACGCTCCCCCGGGCGGACCGGGGCCGTACGCCGTCCCGTACCGGCCGGGTCAGATGCTGCCGAGGTCCGAGGACACCCAGCGCTCCGGGCGCAGCCGGATGACCACCTGCTCGCCGTGCTCCTTGGCGGCCATGTCCAGGTAGCTGTCGACCTTCTCCGCGGGCAGGTAGCGGGCGGCGAGCTCGCGCGCCTGCTCGCGGGTCGCGGGCTCCGTCGCGACGACCGGCCCCTCCACGGCCACGTACCGGATCGTCGGCTCCAGGCGGTCCACCATCAGCGTGAACCGCCCCGCGGCCGCGATCAGCCGGGCCTTGCGCGAGTCGGGGCCCGTCATGATCCAGACGTCGCCGCCGGGCTCGTACTGGTACCAGATCGGCAGGGTCAGCGGTGCCCGCCCGTCCTCGTCGGCCACCACGGACAGCGCCGCGACGTGCGGCTCCGCCAGGAACTGCTCGCGCTCTTCACGGGTGAGGGCCATCGGTGTGTCTCCTTGTGCGTCGCTACGGAAGGGACGTGAGCCAAGCGCCCGGCGCCCCGGAAGGCGTGGCGCCACGCGCATGCCTAACCCGGCGAACCACCGTTTGATTCCCGGGCGGTGGTGTCCGTCGCGGCGACCGCGTGCGCGCCCGGCCGCGTCGGTGTCGACACCCCCTGAAGCCTGGCGCACCGTCAGGACCCGGACGGCGTACGGCCGGTGGTCCACTGGGGTGCGGGGGTGGGCCCCGGCCGCGCGGTGATCGGCCCGCCCTTCGCCCAGTCGCGGTACTCCACGCGGAACACGTCGTGGCCGGAGCCGGACGGCACCTCGGTCCGGAGGCTCTTGGGCAGCTCGCCCGCGGCCACGACCAGGGTGAAGCGGACGGCGTCCCCGGGGCGGCCGTCCGCCGCGTACGGGCGGTAGAGGGGGCCGACGGCCGGGGCCGCGGCGAGGGCCCGCAGCGGGGTGCTCCCGGTGAGCGTGCGGGTGCCGCGGGCGCGGTCCGTGCGCAGCGCGGTGGCGCCGTCGAGGAGCGCCACGAGGTGCGCGGGCTGGGCCAGCCACCGGGTCTCCAGGGCGTTGCGCACGGCGGCGTCGTCCGCCGCCGCGGCGGTCGCGTCGGGCTCGGTGCGGTACGAGCCCGCCGGGCCGTGTTCGGGGCCGGTCATCTCCTCGGCCGGGGTGATGACGGCGCGGTTGCCGATCAGCACGATCTCCGGCGGGTGCCAGGCGTGGCCCTCGCCCATGTCGTACAGGACGTGGGTGGCGGCCCGCACGGTGGTGGCGCCGCGCAGGTCGAGGCGTGCCTGGCCGGTGAAGAAGCCGGGGTCGCCGCCCGTGCGGGCGACGACGTCGACGCCGACCCGCCGCCGGTCCAGCATGGCGGCGCGGATGGGCGCGGCCACGGGACCCGCGGTGGCGGTGGCCGAGGGGCGCTCCCGGCCGTCCGGGTCCGGGTCGGAGCCCCCGGGCCACAGCAGGTGCGCGCCGAGGCCCCCGACGGCACCGCCCAGCAGCCCCACCGCGACGGCCGCGGCCACCGCGCGGCGCCGAGGCCGCCAAGTACGGTCAGGAGCACGGGAGTTCACAGGGCACGGCGGGTTCTCTTCGGCGGCCACGGCTCAGCTTCTTTCGCACCGGCTTCGGTCGGTCGGGCTTGGCGGGCGGCAGGGCGGCAGGGCGTCAGCGCAGTCGGCGCAGGAAGACGTCCGCCGCGGCGTTGGTGTCGTCGGGGACGAGGTTCCCTGCCGGGGAGTCGAACGCCACCGCGCCGCCGTCCTCGCTGACGCCGGTGCGCGGCCCGGGCGCGGTGTCCTCGGACACCGGTTCGCTCTCGCGGCTGACGAGGTCCACCCGGCCGGTCGCCATGTCGCGTACGAACACGTCCGCGCCGCTGTCGCCGTCGTCCTCGGGGGCGAGGTTGGCGGCGGCGGAGGTGAACGCCGCGTAGCGCCCGTCCCGGCTCAGGGACACGCCGCCGCTGTCGCCGTCGGCGGGTGTGCCGTCCGCGGTGGCGCTGACCAGCCGCACGCGCCGGGTCTCGCGGTCGTACAGGAAGACGTTGTGGGGGCTGGTCGGGGCCGGGCCCTCCGGGCGGAGCACGCGGGAGGCCGACGTGAACGCCACGTACCGGCCGTCGCCGCTGACGGCGGCGTCCCAGGACGGGGTCTTGCGGTTGTAGCCGTGCGGCACGCTGATGAGCTCCGTGGTGCCCCGCTCCCGGTCGCGCAGGAAGACGTCCGTCGCCGAGGCGTGGTCCTCCACCCCGGCCAGGCCGGAGGCGTTGGAGGTGAAGGCCAGGTACCGGCCGCCGGAGTCGCCCGCGAACGCGGGGGCGAACGCGTCGCCCTGGCCGTGCCCGCCCGCGCTGTCGAGCTGCGCCAGCTCCGTCGTCTTGTTCCGGCGGTCGTACACGAAGACGTCGTCACGCTGGTTGCCGTCCCCCGGGACGAGATCCCCGGCGCCCGACGCATATGCCACATAGCGGCCGTCACCGCTGACCGCCGGGTCGTAAGTCAGGGGTCCGCGCAGGCCGTCGTAGGACGGACCGGTGGGGCTGATCCGTTCGGTCCTGCCGGTGCGCCGGTCGTGCAGGAACACGTCGTCGAGGTCGTTGGGGTCGCCGCCGCGGACGAGGTCGTCGGCGGTGGAGGTGAAGACCACGTACCGCCCGTCGGGGCTGAGGGAGACCTCGCGGACGACGCCGTGGCTCGGCTTCCCATTGCTCCTGACGCTGACGCGCTCCGTCGTCCCGGTGCGCAGGTCGCGGACGAAGGCGTCCGGCGTGCCGTTGGTGTCGTTCGCCACCAGGTTCCGGGACGCAGAGACGAACGCGACGGAGCGGCCGTCGGTGCTGAGGGAGGGGTGCGTGGACGCGGCGTTGCCCTGCGCGCCGCCGGGGCCGACGCTCACCCGTTCGGTACGCGGCGCGGAGGGCTCGGCGGCGGACACGCCGGGGGGCGGGAGCACGGCCACGGCGCAGAGGGCGGTGAGCGCGGCGCCGGCTGCCGCCACGCGCTGCTGAACGGTCATCGGTTCCTCCTGTGTCGGCAGTCGACAGCGGTCTCCGGGTGCCGTCCGGGCATGGGGGGCTCCAGGCACGTATGGCTTCGGGCACGTGGCGCTCCAGGCACGTGGGGCTTCGGGCGCGTCGGGCCGGGCGCCCGCCACCGCGGCGGAGGTCAGGTCCTGGCGCACCGTAGGCGAGCGAACACCGTGCGCCGCCCGGGGGTCAATGTGTCGGGTGCCGTCCGCGGTGCGGATGCGCCGGTTGCATCAGGCGGGCACGGCGCTCCGGCGGACTTTTGTGCCGTACTCGCGCACACGGCGCAACCATCGGCGGCCGTCGGCCTCGCCGCCGACGGGCGCGTGCCCTGGTGCGGGCCCCGGGGGGGGGGGGGGGGGGGCCCGCGCCCCCGGGCGGGGGGGGGGGGGGGGCCCGCCCCCCCCCGCGCCCGCCCGCGGGGGGGCCCCCCCCCGGGGGGGCGGGGGGGGGGGGG